>DPXZ01000063.1 GCA_003526765.1 Fervidobacterium sp. | reverse complement strand
AAACACCCCCGTTCAATTCTCTTTGAATCCTATAGCAATTGTATTCAAAAAAGTCTCATATTAGCATTATACCATATTTTGTCATAGACGCGCCTTATATCTTTTTCAAAATGCCTTGAAATAACAAGAAAACGAAAAAGGTGGAGACTGTTTTTTGTCTCCACCGTTGAAATTTTAGCGTACCTGAATTATGTCAAATTCTAAATGTTCAAATCACTCTACACTGAAAGTCCATGTTGGCCCAGCGGCTTCTCCACCGTACGGGTCTTTTGCCACGACGTACCAGTAATATGTTCCCGTCGATGGAGGTGTCCACAAGTAATTAGCTTCATTCCTATTTATCGGTGCTACACCTGAGAAATCACTTGAACTACTTATGTAAAGTTCGTAGCTGAGCTGATCACCGTCTGGATCACTACACTGCCATGAGAGTACATTCTCTTTGTTCGGCAATTTTCCACCATCCCTTGGATTAGGATTGGTTGGAGCTGAAGGTGCTGTATTTTGCTTTGTTTTGAACTCCCAAGTCTTACTGTACGCATAGTTACCAAATTCATCTTTCACTTCTACTCTCCAATAGTAAGTTGTCAAAGGTGTCAAATTTGCCACTATACGTAATATCTCTGGATTTGTTTCACCGGTTATCGTAGCCACAAGTGTCATACCATCAGCTTTACCTACATAGAGGTAGTACGTTAACTGCGACTGTGGAGTTTCGTAATCTTCACTTGCTTTCCACCTTAGTTTCGCACCGTTGAAAGCAACTCCAGCCTCTTTGTTCAATGGGGAAACAAGTTCCGGCGCTGTTGGCACACTATTCTTATTGGTTATTGTAAAACTCCATACAGGTCCTTCAACCGGGTCATTGTAACCGTCATGAACCACGACTTTCCAGTAGTACGTTTGGGAGAAATCAAACAATCTCGGTGTTGAATATGTAGGCGATGTCAAGCCTGTTGCCTCCAACGTAAGTGTAGTTGCTGACTTACCTATGTAAATATCATAGGTCAGCAAATCTCCATCAGGATCCGTAGCTGTCCACGTAAATTGTGGTATCCTATTTGGAAGTTCATTAGCTCCATCTGACGGTGTGGGATCTCGTGGCACATCAGGTGGCCTGTTCGTAAAAGTTCTGAAGGTTCTCTTTTCACTTGATATAACACCACCATTTACATCGTGGGCTTCCACTCTCCAACCATAAGTTTTACCGTTACTGAATACACTACTTGATAGTGTATATGTTGTATCGGTAGCAGAAATTGGTCCACGTGGCCTTTCGTTACCATACTGGTCTATAAAAACGAAAACGTAAAATATTTCATCTTCATCAGGATCTGTAGATGGATTCCACTTGAAAACAACGTTACTCACCTTAGAAAAGTTTATATTCTCACCATCATTAGGTGTTATTAACGTAGGAGCTGAAGGAGGCTCATTGGGCTTTGTTTTGAAACTAAAGGTAGCCTTCGTCGATTCATTGTAACTGTCAACTGCCGTTATTTCTAGCGTGTATTCTGTGTTCGGTTTTAGACCCCTTACCGTGTACGATGTCTCCTCCGAACCACTCAACAAGGCGTTATTCGTCGAATCTGAAGTTAATTTGACCGTGTACTTTAAATCTTCTAAATCGTTATCGTATCCTTTCCATTCTATAAGCAGGTTGTTGAATTTTGTATTCGTCTCGCCATTTTGTGGAGATCTTAGCTCAATTCTTGTTGGAGGTTCATTTTTCTTAGTTTTGAACTGTGCTTTCAATGGATCACTTTTGGCTCCCCATGGATCTTTTGCGACAACGCTCCACTCATATGTGGTCAATTGTGATAATCCTTTCACAACACAGCTGTTCGTTGAGACGGTAGTTTCATAAATGGGTTTTGTGTCACCAAAGCGTGTTACTGTGACAACAAAGCTAAGAACGTCATCATCTTCATTGATCACATTCCAACTAAGAGCAATTGAACCAAATGGCTGATTTGTCTCACCATTTGGTTTCAAATTTGAAACGGTCGGAGCAGAATTTTCCTTTGTTGTGAACTTCCAAAGCTCACTTGCTTTCGAATCGTTGCCTTTTACCCTAACGTACCATCTGTAGAGTGTATTTGGTGCCAACTTTCCATTGTCAATTCTGACAGAAAAAGTTTCCGTATCTGGTACAACACTTTTTTGAAAAACCGTTTCACCTGTTGAATCTTTTTTTACTATCAACTCATATTCCGTACCAACTATTCCTTTGAAAACAAACGTTTGACCATTGAAAGGTACACCAACAGCAGCATTTTTCGGCTCAACTAAGATGATACTCTGATTGTTAGGCCTCGAGACACAAGATGTGAGAACAACAAGGAGAAACAAGAAAATCCAATAGACATTCCTTAATCCCTTTGATACGTTCTTCATTTGAACAGACCTCCCACGAGATTGTCTTTTATTAGTTTACTAATGTAATTACATATTAGTAAGATAATGAGTGTCTTGCCAATACTCTCACGTATTATTATATCATATCTCTAATATTTTCAAAACATCGCACAAAAAATGGGGATGGTTTCTCATCCCCATTTTACTTGTATTCAAATACTTGTCTACAAAACTATTTTGTAGCTAGGCCATTAGAGAAGTATCGTCTTATTGATCCTACCCTTTGTCACATTCTTCGTATCAAATAAGAACGGTACATTCTTCGCTACAAATTCGTAGTCGATACCTATCGTATGACCAGATGTGATTACTGCACCACTCATTGTTTTTAACGTCTCTTCATTCATCTCAACTCGTTTGTAATGTTTGCCGTTGTGAGTGAATTCTGGAATAAAGGGATCATAGTAGAACACATTGACTTTCTTTCTCTCGAGTATTTCGATAACTTTCAATGCAGGGCTTTCTCTTAAATCATCGATGTTTCCCTTGTAGGTTACACCAAGCAGTAATATGTTTGCGCCGTTCAAGCACTCTTTTCTATCGTTTAATATATCGGAGAGTCTGTCGACAACGTAATATGGCATATTATCCGAAATCTCTCCAGCCACTTCGACAAGCATCATATGTTCATCGTATTCTTTTGCCTTGTAAACGAGATAGAATGGATCTATCGGTATACAATGTCCACCTATACCAGGGCCAGGATAAAATGGCATGTATCCAAAGGGTTTTGTCGATGCTGCTTCTATTACTTCCCAGATGTTTACATTCATCTTTTCTGCAACCTTCGTCATTTCTTGTACCAAAGCTATATTCACGAGCCTAAATGTGTTTTCTAAGATCTTCGTCATCTCAGCAGCACGTGGTGACGAAACTGGAAAAACCCCAGCTTCAAGTACACTTTCGTACAAGGCAACTGCATGCTTTGTACAATCAGGTGTTACGCCACCAACGACCTTAGGCGTATTTCTTGTCTTGTATCTCGGATTTCCAGGATCCACCCGTTCTGGGCTAAATGCAAGATAGAAATCCTTTCCCACTTTCAAACCAGTCTCCTCCAAAATGGGAAGAACAACTTCTTCGGTTGTTCCAGGATACGTTGTACTCTCGAGTACTATCAATTGATTCTTTCTCAGTCTCTTCTTCACATCATTTGCACTATTTACGATGTAACTCAAGTCAGGTTGCTTGAATTGATCAAGTGGTGTCGGAACACATATACTGACAACATCACAATTTTCAAGCTCATCAAAATTAGTCGTTGCACGCAGTTTTCCACTGTTTACCAACTCTTTCAGCTCTTCATCATCCACATCACCAATATAGTTCTCAGCGCGATTTACCATGTCAACACGTTTCTGCTGGATATCAAATCCTACGACTTTGAAACCTGCTCTAGCCTTCTCGACCGCCAGTGGCAGACCCACATAGCCAATTCCAATTACCCCAACAGTAGCATTTTTTCCCAGTATCTTCTCATAAAGACTCACTTTAACTCACCTCCATCACATTTCCTTTATTCATTCATTGAATGAATTATACCACAGAACAAGAACGAAGTCAAATGAAATTAGGAGAGAAAAGGAGCGAATCGATGTAACTTTTTTCAATGCTTTTCAATCTAATCGAATTATGGTATAATTTAAAATAATGCTTGCCAAATAAGACAACTGATACTTGATTTTTCTAATAATTTGAGATAAATAAAACATTTCAAGGAGGTCTAAGCGGTGAAAAAGTGCGTTTTTTCTTTGCTAATTCTTTTATCCATCCTCTCTTTCTCTTACAACATTCGCATAGGTGATACCCTCACGATCGAGGTATTTAGTCAACCTGACTTTTCAAGAACAGTGCGTGTAGCAAACGATGGTACGATACCATATCCATATGCAGGTAATCTGAAGGTGGTTGGCTTAACACCTGATCAAGTAAAACCGTTGATTGAACAAACGGTTGGAAAGTTCGTGAAAAACCCTGTCGTTACAGTTTACGTATCGCAATATGCACCGATGTATGTTTTCATCCGAGGAGCATTCAACGGTACTTTCGATATATCTTATCTCCCAGAGGTAACACTTTCCAGACTATTTTCGTATTTAAATATTGCCGGAACTTCATCACCAAACGAGACAAATACAAATCCTTCATCAATAGATTTTAGTAAGATCGACACATCAAAAATCGATTTTGCGAATGTACAAGTCATTAAAAAAGGTAAATCAAACACATATGATATGACAAACTATTTTTACTATGGAAACATAGATAGGGACCCTGTTATCGAAGAGGGCGATGTAATATACCTCCCACCGCTCACCTACGATAAAGCAGTACAAATAAGCGGCGCGTACACCTACAGCATACCTTATGAACCTGGATTAACTCTAAGGACGTTGCTCTTAAAACTTGGACCACTGAACAAAGATAGTGCACAGATAGAGAGTTCGGTACTTGTGGTTGATAATAAGGCGGTTACTATTAACTTGGAAGATGTGGTATATGGTAAGATAGACTATGCCTTAAAACAAGGTTCAACATTGTACATTCCAAAAAGAGATGAAAGATACGTATATGTTATTGGATATGTACCATCCACCGGTGTAAAGACGTTCCTTCCAACAGAGCAATTGACGTTGAGCTTAGCACTCGCCAAAGCAGGTGGAATATCTAAAGAAGATTACAAATGGATCGAATCGATACTCATAACTACACCAGACGGGAAAGTGCAAAGCTACGACTTGACATTACTTTCGAAGGCAAATGAAGTTAAATTGACTACTGGTACAGTCATAGAAATTAGAAAATATGCAGAATTCAAAGTCTATGTGACTGGGGATTTTGCACAGCAGAGTACAGTAACTTTTGATCCAGACGAGCCGAGGACATTGAGTCAACTATTTATCAAAATCGGT
>DPXZ01000029.1 GCA_003526765.1 Fervidobacterium sp. | reverse complement strand
TTCATTTATGCGCTCTGTATATTCCAAGAAGATTTTGGCACCCATATCAACTAAATACGCTAAGATACTCTCATCCAATCCAGCTTGGAGAAATACTATATCGGAAGATAAAATCACATTTTCATATTTGCTCAAAAGTGCTTTAGAGAGTAACGCATTCGCACCTAAGTAGTTGAACATCGTATTGTTGCCATCTTTGTCCACAACTATGAATGTTATGCCAGTTCCCCTTTTTTCCTCAGTCGAATAAATTAGATGGGGCACAACGCCAAATTGCAGCAATTTGTTAGAAGCAAAGTTACCAAACTCATCTTTGCCAATGCTGGCAATCATGTGTGATTCTACTCCAAGTTTTGAGAGTGCAACCGATACGTTCGTGCCTTTTCCACCTATTGAGATGTCTATATCTTTCGACACATGATTTTCATTTATTTCGATCTTTGAAACTGGGTAGAACATGTCGATGTTCAGTTTACCTATGCAAGTAACACGCAATTGCACAACTCCCAATGGCCTCTATTTGAGCTTATCCAGCTCATCTTTTGCAATCTTCTTTGCCTCGTTATGTGTTCCTACGAGTTTTGGATTGGCAGGGCTAGTTGTTACCTTTTTAAACATCTCTTTCGCCTTATCCTTATCGCCCGTTTTTAGATAAAGGTATCCGAGTTCAAGGTATATGTTAGGATAATCTGGTGTGAGTTGGAGTGCTTTGTTAAACAGTTCCTCAGATTTCTTGTAGTTGTAGAGTGGCCATGGCACGTCTCGATAGCGCATGCCAGAGGCAATGTATGCAAAAGTTTTGTAGAGTCTTCCTTCTTCATCGTTCTCGTCGAGCAGTTTTATTGCTGTGTCTATGTATTTATCCAAATCACCGAGCATGAAGAGACTTTGGACGATACCTTTATACTGTGCAAGCCTTCCTATCGAAGCACCAGCAATGTAATAGGCCCTTCCATTACTTGGGTCTAACTTTATGGCTGCTTCTGCAAGTGACCTTGCCTTGGTCAACTTCTCTTCTTTTTCGTTTGAAGTCGTACCCCAATCAGCGTACTCAAGATAGCAATCTGCAAGAACTGTCAAGAGCATTGGGTCCTTATCGTAATTTGGTATCGCCTCTATTGCCTTGATTACAGCCAACATCTTCGGCGCACTTCTATCTTTTCGTGCATCGTAGAACTTGTCATTCATCGTATTTCCAATAACACTTGCCATGGTGAGTGTACTGAACAAAATTGTCATGACCAAAGTTATGAAAACTACTTTCCTTCCCATCTTGTTCATCCTGATCCCTCCTCATTAATTCGTTAGGGCGTATGATTGAACTTAACCAAAGTTTATTATACCACAATTGTCGTGATATAATCTAATACAGATAATTCACAGATATTGCCTTATTTAGGAGGATTAGAGCATGAGAATTCTATTTATGGGTACACCGGAATTCGCCGCATCTTATTTGGAATATTTGATAGAAAATGGTTTTGATGTTGTTGCAGTGATAACGCAAAAAGATAAACCACGCGGTCGTGGCCAGAAATTGTTACCAACACCGGTTAAAGAGGTTGCACTAAAATATGGTTTTCCAGTTTTCCAACCTTCTAATCTGAATAGGGAAGGCATGGAGATTATAGAGAAGTACCGGCCGGAAATTGGCGTTGTCGTAGCGTACGGAAGGCTCATAAAGAATCCATTCTTGGAGGCCATTCCATTTTATAATATTCACACATCACTACTTCCCAAATATCGTGGCCCTGCACCAATGCAGCGTGCAATAGAAAATGGTGAAAACGTCACTGGCGTAACGATTTTCAAAATATCCGAGGGCATGGATGAAGGAGATATTGCGCTGCAGTGTGCATTTGAAATAGGTCAATGTGAGACGTTTGGTCAAGTTTACGAAAAGATGATAACCCACGGTACACAGCTGCTGAAAGAGTTTTTGGCAAGGTATCCAATTGAATTGGTACCACAAGATCATTTACTGGCAACATATGCACCGAAGATAACAAAAGAAGACCTCTACGTAGATTTTTCAAGACCTGCCGTGGTTGTACGAAACAAGATTCGTGCATATGATCCAAATCCGGGGGTGCGTACAAGGTTTGGAGACATCGAAATAAAACTTTTTGGTGCATGCGATATGGAACGTATATTGTCAAATCCATTCAATGAAATTGAAGTTGGAAAGATTGTGAAAATAGATAAGAATGGTGCATTGATAAAGACATTAGATAACGGATTGTGGGTGAGCCATGTACAATTTCCCGGAAAGGGAAAGATCACATTTGGAGATGCTAAGAATGGCGGATTGATTAGTGAAGGAGATACATTGGGAAAATAAAAACCCCCGCAATGCGGGGGAAATGTTATTCTTAACGTATTTAAGGGGGTGGGGAGAGGGAGATTATTAACAAAAATGTGAAAGGCTAACGACCTGATTTATTCAACCTGAAATAGTCTGCATCCTCATCTTGTGCAATCTTCATGTACCTATGCTTTGCATCTTCAAACATTCTATCGATTATCGCTTTCAAATCGCTGTTTGCTGAAAGTTCGTTGATGATTCTCTCAAGTTCTCCAGTGAACGAATAAGTAAGTTCCTTTTCATCAAATTTAATGTCTTCTTGCAAGTTATTCGGTACGTCTGGCTTGATCATAACGAGTAATTTGAAGAAAAATTCGTAAAAGACCTTCCTCACGTCGCTCTTTCGCTTTGCTTCGGATAGCTTTCTCCTGTAATCTGTTTGGAGTTCTCGCTCATACTTTACGTAACTGAAGACTTTTTCCGCGTTTTCCATCGAATCCCCCCTTACATAGTGTGATTAAAGCTATTTTTCTAAATGGAATTTTGAATATCTTTATATTTCTTCATCAATATTTTAGACCCTCCGGTACGTGCAAATCGTTCTATGAGTTACAAAGATGTCACAATG
>DPXZ01000006.1 GCA_003526765.1 Fervidobacterium sp. | reverse complement strand
CCATGGAATATATCTTTCAGTGCCTTTTCATCATTTTCCGACAGTTTGCCCGCTTGTCGCATTTTTTCAATGAGGTCCATTACTATTTGGTATCCTTTTGGATCATCCACTATATCGCCTATGTATGAGTTTCTGTGGAATCTTTTCTTTAATTGGACTGTGGAGTTCACTATTACTCGCTCTCTCAAAACTATATCACGCGAGGACCTACCAACAAGTATCTCGAACTCGCCACTCTCTACGTGCCAGTCTTTCAGTTCCGTGTTGTAATATGCAAAAGCACGTTTATCTAATATAAAGCTCACTATCTTCTCTTCGCCAGGTTCTAGTTCGACCTTTTCAAATCCTTTTAGTTCCTTTTCCGGTCTGTTGACTGTACTTTCACAGTCTCTCACGTAGAGCTGGACTATCTCTTTGCCTCTCACATTTCCCGTGTTCTTTACTTTTACCCTCACTTCAACTGTTTCATCGTCGTTCATTTCTCTTCTACTAATCCACATGTTGCTGTATTCAAATGTTGTGTAGCTCAGACCGTGACCAAATGGAAAGAGTGGCTCCATCTGTTTTTTGTCGTAGTATCTGTATCCAACGAATATACCTTCTCTGTACTCTACTCTGTCACCCTCGCCTGGGAAATTGAGGTATGATGGGTTATCACTTAGCTTTTTCGGGAATGTTTCTGCCAACTTTCCCGATGGATTGACGATACCAAAGAGTATGTCTGCAACAGCTCCACCTGATGCCTGACCACCAAGGTAGCTCTCCAAAATGCCTTTCACCGAATTGACCCAAGGCATCTCAACAGGTGAACCGTTGCTCAATACAACGACTACGTTCGGTTGTACTTTTACAATTTCTTGGATCAATAAATTGTGGGCCTCTGGCAGTGACATGTGTTTCCTGTCGTACCCTTCGGATTCGTAATGCTCTGGGAGGCCTGCAAATACAACGGCAACATTTGAATTCTTGGCTATTTCAACAGCCTTTTGGATTAAGGATTGGTCAATCTCCTCGCTGTCCATTTTGTAACCGTCTTCGTACAATATTTCTGCATTGCCTTGCACTATTTTCTGAATCTCTTCAAGTGCATTGTCAATTTTTGTTGGATTGACGTGCGAGCTGCCACCGCCTTGATATCTTGGTTGCTTTGCAAATGCGCCTATTATTGCTATCTTTCCTTCTTTTCTCAACGGTAGTATCTTGTCATCGTTCTTCAATAGTACCATACTCTCGCTTGCTATTTTCCTTGCCAATTTGTGGTGTGCATCTTTATCGTATGTTGCGCCAGGTTTTCTGCTATCTATCGCCTTAAAGACTATATTCAAAATTCGTTCAACTGTGTCGTCGAGGATTTTCTCATCGAGCTTTCCAGATTTGACTGCTTCTACGATCAGTTTGTCTCTATTTCCAAAGCTCGTTGGCATTTCAACATCAAGCCCTGCGATCAATCCTTTGACTCTATCGTTCACAGCACCCCAGTCTGAGACTACGAATCCCTCAAATCCCCAATCGTCTTTGAGTACGTCTCTGAGCAGGTACTTGTTTTCAGATGCCAAATCACCGTTGACGGAATTGTACGAACACATCACAGTCCACGGTTTACCATTTTTTACAGCGAATTCGAAGTTTGCCAAATATATCTCTCTTAATGTTCGTTCATCGATTATCTCATCAATCGTCATTCTTCTGTGTTCCTGATTGTTTGCAGCAAAGTGCTTAAGCGAGGTACCTACTCCCTCTTCTTGTACGCCCTTTATGTAAGCTGTAGCCATCTGCGTTGAGAGGTATGGGTCTTCCGATAGATATTCGAAGTTACGCCCACACAGTGGTGACCTCTTGATGTTTATCGCTGGGCCCAAGATTATATCGACACCGTTTGCTTGGCACTCTTTTGCCAATGCCTTCCCCATTTCTTCAATCAACTTTCTATCCCAAGAACTGGCAGTTGTAACGGCAGTTGGGAAGCAAGTTGAGGGGATACTCGGTCCCAATTGTTTTTCTTCTGGTGTCTCTGGTTCTTTTCTCAGTCCGTGCGGCCCATCTGACATCCTGATCGAAGGTATACCGAGCCTTTCGATTGGCTTTGTGCGCCAATTGTCTAATCCTGAGCAAAGGCTTGCCTTTTCTTCCAAGGTCATCTGAGAAACTAGTTTCTTTACATCTCTTTCCATGACACAACCTCCTTCTTCTCTATGAGTATAACAATTAGTTGCTATTCATCACTCTTTCGAGTAAATCCGTATGTAATCTATGTACATGGCTTGTGGGAACTTCGTCGTTTGGTCTGGATATCCGGGCCAATATCCGCCAACTGCTACGTTTAGTATGAGGAAGAAAGGCTTATCGAATACCCACTTTGCCATGTAACGATTTTCTATTGTTTCTTTGCTTACTTTGTGGTAGTTTACATCGTTCACATACCATCTTATCTCATTTTCGTCCCATTCCAATGCAAATGTGTAAAATGTTTGTGAAAAATCTTTCTGCGATTCGTCCAGTATTCTGTACGGTTTTGATATACCCTTTGCCCCGGAATATCCAGGCCCATGTACTGTGCCATATACCGTCTTTGTATCGTGTCCCAAGTACTCCATGATATCTATCTCACCACACGATGGCCAACCTACTTTGTTTATATCCTCGCCAAGTAACCAAATAGCAGGCCACAGACCTTTCCCAACAGGTAACTTTGCGCGTGCCTCTATTCTACCGTATTTGATGCTGACTTTGCCTTGCGTTATCATCCTCGTGGATGTGTAGTTGTAAGTACCATATTGATCTTTTATGTTCTCTTTTCGTGCCTCTATCACGAGCATACCATCCGAAATATACCAGTTTTTATCTGTGTAGTATTCGAGCTCACCATTTCCCCAACCCGGATTGCCTTTTTTCTGTCCATTTCCAATTTCGAATGTCCAGAACTTTGCAATGTTTTTATCATCGTTGAATTCTTCTGACCATACGAGTTTCATACTATTTGGCAAATTATTCTCCACCTTCCCATGTGAGTCTTGTGAATCAACTGTATTTGAATCACCGAATACAAAAATTGCTGATAGAATCAAGATAGCAAACACAACCCAAGCAAATCTTTTGGTACGTTCCATACCTCCCAACCCCTTCCACTCTGAAGTATTGAACTATTGAGCAAATTTAGAATTTACTCACCAGTTATGCCGGCTCGCTCGATACCTTCAACAAATCTTCTTTGCAAAATGGTGTAGACTATGAGCAAGGGTATGATTGTTATGAGTGTTGCAGCCATACGAATACCTTCGTTTATCCTGTTCTCAACACTTGCATCTCTTGTCGGGAACATAGCTGTGTATCTATTTACGAAATCTCTGAGCATGACGGGCAGTGTTTTTATGTTATCACCATTGAAGACAGCAGCCATGTAGGTCTCGTTCCAGTACCACACAAATGAAAATAGGAACGTGACTACGATCATTGGAATTGACATGGGTAATATCACCTTGTAGAATATCTCGAATCTATTTGCACCATCTATCTCAGCAGCCTCTTCAAATGCAATTGGGATCATACTGAAAAATCTATAGTACAACAAAATGAATATGGAACTCTTGACCCCTTGACCGAGCATTGCCGGCAGAAATGTCGACCAGGGCGTCCCGACAAGTTTTAACCTTGCAAAGAGTATATACTTTGGCACGTACGTCACCTGTACGGGTATTATGAATGCCGCAATGACAAAGAAGAAGATCAATCGCTTCAATGGGAATTCAAATCTAGCAAGCCCGTAGGCGACGAGTGCGGTGACTATAGTTTGGAAAATTGCTGGGATGATTGACATCTCTATGCTATCCCATATCGAATTTGGCACGTCCAATACCTTCCAAGCGGTCTTGAAGTTGTCCAGATAGAGCTCAGTAGGTATCCAAGAGACGATCGGGTTTGCCAGGTCTCTCATACTCATGAAGCTGATTGAAACCATGTATATCAGTGGATGGAGATATGCATAGGCTATGCCAAGTAAGATGATAAATATCACAATTTTTGTTATTAGGCCTTTTGTTTTCCTGCTCACAAACTCGCCTCCCAATATCAAAATATCACAGGGCACGCCTTCTATCCCTGAGTAATAATAATGCTACCAATATGAAACCGAGCGTAGTCAAAAAATGTACCCAAGCCAAAGCAGATGAGTAAGCGTATGGCCTTTGGAAATTGAACATGTTCGTTGCGATGCTTGTGTTTATGGGATTGTTTGGGAAAGAAGATAAATCCACTATTGTGTAAATTGCATTTACCAAGACAAATGGTTTTATGAGTGGCAATATTATCTTCCAGAATATAACCCAAGCATTCGCGCCGTCTATCTGTGCGGCTTCGTATATGTTCGTACTGATCCTCTGAAGTCCCGCCAAGAAGAACACGATCTGTACACCGGAGAACCATAGGATAGTAATTAAGTTATCGAAGATGTAGAGAAATGGAAAGTTTATGAATGATGGTAGTGTACTCAAGAACCTGTACACAAAGAAACTGTTTGGATCAACTATCGATAAAGCCCTATTAGTCAATAATTCTGAAAGCACTGGTCCACTTATGATCACAACCGGTAAAAAATATACGGCACGGAAGAACGTCCTACCAAAGAACGCCTGATTGAGCAGAATTGCTATTATGAGCGAGAATATGATGATCAAGGGCACGGAAAGACCTATGTCTATCAAAGATTGTACGTACAGAGTTGGAAACTGAGTGTCCACTCTGAACGCATAGTTGTAGTGTTTGAGTCCAACGAATGTGGTCTTTATTCCCTCGGTAGAGAAGTTCACATCTTGGAAACTCAAGAATAGTGAGTAGAACAATGGGTAGATCGTCAGTAATATGAAGCCAATGAGCCACGGCATCACAAAGATGTAGCCAGTTATTGCTCTTCTCGTCTTCTTTTTCATCATTGTCACTTCCTTACCTCGACGATTTTCCAACTCAACGGTGCTATCTTGTTGTTTTCAAATTCTTTCTCACTTTCCGTGTAATTTACACACAAGTAATCTCCGTTTTCATACTTTACAACGACGAATCCTTCTTGCAATGTGCGCCTATCTACTATCTTTTGCCCCAAGAATCTGCTCAATGCAGAGTTAATTTCTTTGTATATATCTATTATCTCTTGTTTCCAGTCGTAGAACTGCGACGAATATATATCACTGATTCCAGTATCTTTCAACTCGAAATTGTTCAGCTCTGTCAATGTGAAGGATGGATAAGCACCGTATTCTATGCACTTCAAGACATCTTCACGTGAGTAAAAGCTCAAGTTCATCGGAGGAGCAAAGTATGGTACACTCCCTTTAAGTATTATCTGTAAAAATGGTACTGTGTCAGTTAAGAATAGATATTGACCGTTGTTTACTGGGACATCGTAGATTGCATCTGCATATTGCCAGGCGTAATCGTGAGGTGCTTTCATGGCAACGAAATTCAGACTAGTCTGCAATTTCTGTAACGCCTTCATCGATTGATTCTTTATGTAATCTCTTGGATAGCTATTATCGTACCTGTTATCGCTGTACAATGTTGATGCAAAATCCGCAAGTGCCACATTTTCGATCGAATTGTTCTTGTAGAACGGTATCTTCTGCGTCAACTTCTCTATTGCCAAGTAGGCGTTGAAGTAGTAAGTCTTGTTGAACAATATTGTCTTATCGTCTTTCTCTTCCAAAATGGGTGCTTGCGATAGGTTTATACCAACCTCGTACGCCCGAAGGTTCAGTTGTCTTTCTGTAACTTTCTTGAATGCATCGACAAAGTACAACTTAATGTTCTCTGCTCTTGAGAACTCGAAGAGTTTCTTTCTCTGCTCAGCATTGAAAACTTTGTCTTCGAATCCATACTCTGACACCTTGTAGCCGCTCTTTCCACCCTTTTGCCAACCATCTATGAAGAGTATTATGTTATTTACTCCAGCACTTTTCAGTTGTTTTACATAATCGATAATTGCATCGACAGTTGTCACGTTCTTCACATTGTAAGATAAGATACCCTTTTCTATGTCAGAGAGGATAAAATAAAGCATTACTGGTACATCTTTATCCCCTACGACAGTTATCTCGTTCTTACCAGTTGTGTAATTTCCCTTAAGGTAATTTGCAAATCCGATGTATGAAGCATCATTACCGTTGAAAAATGTGTATTCTGCCTTTGCATTGAATACATTCTTATCTTTTTGAGGCACTTGGATACCTGCGCCACTTCTACTTGTTCGTTGTGTATATTTCTGCCTGTATATGAACTTTATGGTACCCCATGTGTATTTCGATATGATTCCGCTTGGATATGT
>DPXZ01000144.1 GCA_003526765.1 Fervidobacterium sp. | reverse complement strand
GATGTAGGCAGTGGTAAAACACTCGTTGCAGAACTTGCAATAATAGATAACTACGAAGCGGGTTATCAGAGTGCGTTCATGGTTCCAACTTCGATACTTGCAGTTCAACATTACCAAAAACTCTTTACACACTTAACAGATTTGGGCATACGAGTTGCGTTACTAGTTGGTTCTACGAGCCAAAGGGAAAAAGAAACGATCAAGTCAGCTTTGGAAAGTGGAGATTTGGACGTTGTTATTGGCACGCATGCATTGATACAAGAGGATGTACACTTTGCAAACCTTGGACTCGTCATCATAGACGAACAGCACAGGTTTGGTGTGAAACAAAGAGAAGAACTGATATCGAAAGGTCGAGTAGTGGACACACTCATAATGACAGCAACACCGATACCAAGGACGCTGTCACTCACACTTTACGGCGATCTGGACGTCTCCATCATCGACGAAATGCCGCCAGGTAGGAAAGAAATCAAGACATTTACACTCAGACACACACGTGCCAAGGAAGTGTACAATTTTGTCAGACAGCAAGTAATCGAAAATGGAGACCAAGTTTACATCGTTTACCCGTTGATCGAGCAATCTGAGCAGATCAATGCAAAAGCAGCAGAAGATATGTACAAAGCACTGAGTCAGAACGTATTTCCAGATATTTCGATGGGCCTTCTCCATGGACGTATGTCCGATGCGGAAAAGAACGATATTATGGAGAAGTTTGTGCATGGCGATATAAAAATTCTCGTCTCAACATCGGTTATAGAAGTTGGTGTGGATGTGCCAAACGCAACTGTAATGGTGATTGAAAATGCGGAGAGATTTGGATTGGCACAATTACATCAATTGAGAGGTAGAGTCGGTAGAGGTGAAAAACAGAGTTACTGTTTTTTAATCGTCAGTGAGGCCGGTGAAGAGGCTTGGGAAAGGCTACAATTTTTCGCAAGTACCACCGATGGATTCAAGATATCTGAATACGACTTGAGACTTAGAGGTCCCGGCGAATTCTTCGGAATGAAGCAACATGGATTGCCAGAATTCAAAGTTGCTGACTTAGTTTCAGATGTGGAACTTATAATGACAGCGAGAGAAGATGCGAAGAGCATAATTGAAAATCACTCTGATAGTGAAATAATAAACAGAGTTCTCAGTGTTTACGGTGAAAGAATGAAGCTTTTAGATGTTGGTTAATTAAAAAATCATGATATAATATGTAAAATAGGTGGATGAATTCATATCTCAAAGATTGCAGAACACTATAGAAAAAGGGAGGCAGGGAAAATGAAAAAATACGCAAAGTCTCACGAATGGTTTGATACGGAAAGTGGATATGTTGGTATTTCAGTTCATGCACAAGAACAGCTTGGTGATATCGTATACGTTGACCTTCCAGCGGTTGGAAAAGAAGTGAAAAAGGGAGAAATGCTCGCTTCTCTCGAAAGTGTTAAGGCTGCTGGAGATGTTTATGCACCAATAAGTTGTAAAGTAATTGCAGTCAACGATAAAGTCAGCACAACACCAGAATTGGTCAATCAAGATGCTGAAGGGGAAGGTTGGTTAGTAAAAGTTGAGCCAACGAATCCATCTGAAATAGATGAACTGTTGGACGAAGAAGAGTACAAAAAAATGATCGAGGAGGCATAAGCTGAATGACAAATGTCAATGCTTATTCCGTTCTCATGTTCATCGCAAACATAATACTCTCCGTACCTATTTTACTATCTTTGTTCCAACAGTCTAAAGCAGCGATGAACATCGCAAATGTTGTATCGATTGTCTACATACTGATCTCCACTGCATTTTTCTCTGGCGATTTTGGTATGTTTTTCCAAAAGTTGGGTCTTTCTATATCACCAATAGCGTACATAATAGTTGCGGTATTCACTTTCATCATCGCTCGCGATTTTGCAAATCTTAAAGTTAGACAGGGTATGCGAAAGGCATTCGTAATGGGCACCATAGGGGTAGCACTTAACGTGATAGACTTTTTCACCGTTAAGAGTGCAGCACTCATACCACTCTTTTCCATTACCTGGGCATTTGTCATTACAATCATCATCAGTATAATGAAGTGGAATGTAGAGTGATCATTTTTAACTAAGCACTTAATGAAAATCTGATCGGAGGTAGGCACTTGAGTTAGTTTTGCCTACCTTTTTGTTTTTCCCTGCCTTTATCTTTTTTCAATGCCTCTAGTATAACACATAGTTGACCGCCTTCTTAATCACCAAATCACCAATTCAGCATTAACTCACAATGCGCTCACACCGTCAAGTCATTTCTCATTTTGGGTGCATTGAAAAAGAATCCCTCCTTTTATTGCATTTTCTCATTAACTTATGGATATTCACACTCACTCTTGTCAATGTTTGAAGAGTTAGTACATTACCATTTTAACATGTACATATCGAAATAAACAAGAAGATAGTGAATACGAACGTACTGAAACTTTAAATGGCAATTTCGCTCCTTTTTCCGGATAACTAAGAATTTGGTATTTTTCATTCGTATATGATAGAATGTTATAACAATATGTTGAGTAACCCAATCTTATTTTATGGAGGTGGAGTATATGAAACGTTTCTCGAGGATTCTACTTGCATTGTTTTTACTTCTCTCAGTTGTTTCCTTCGCCAACGAACTTTCGATGGTGATTTCAGTCACCGGTCCGTTCCAAAGAAATTTTAATCCATATTCTTCTTCGGTGACCGGGTATATTTCAGCAGGTTTTATCTATGAAACTCTCGTTTATGCAAACACGAAAACTGGAGAGTTTATACCTTGGCTTGCATCAGAGTACAAATGGGGTGCAGGTTACAAGGAGATAACATTTAAGATTAGAAACGGTGTAAAGTGGTCTGATGGTACACCATTCACCGCCGATGATGTAGTCTTTACTTTCGAAATATTAAAGAAGTTTCCAGCGATAGACGTGACTGGAGTTTGGAAAAGTGGGGTTGCTGAAGTTACTAAAGTTGATAATTACACTGTAAAAGTGAAACTAAATGTTGTAAATACCCTAATGCTTTACAACTTAGCAGGAATTTATATCGTTCCAAAGCATATCTGGAGCAAACTCGATGATCCATCGAAGTTTGCAAACGAAGAACCGATAGGCACAGGGGCTTACATCTTAGAGAATTTTTCGACACAGGTTGTGACATTGAAAAAGAATCCAAATTACTGGAATGCCTCTAAGATCAAAGTCGATAGAATCAGAATACCGGCATATAGCGGAAATGAAAGTGCTCAATTAGCTGTTGCAAATGGTGAGCTCGATTGGGCAGGTATCAATTACCCACAGATCGAAAAATTAATACAGCAGAAGAAGGATATAAATTACTGGTTCGCCGAGGGCAATCCTGTATTCCTTTTCTTTAATTTGAACAAGGATCCTTTCAAAAGTGTTACTCTTAGGAAAGCTTTTGCTTATGCGATAGATACTGATCAGCTAGTTCAAATTGGGATGACAGGCTATGCAGCACCTGTTAATCCAGTCGTTATAAAATCAGGATATGAATATCTCATCAGCCAAGACCTAAAGAACATGTGGTGGAAATATGATTCAGCAACTGCTGAAAAGCTCTTCTCACAAGCAGGGTTTAAAAAAGGAAAAGATGGCATACTTACAAAGGGATCTATCAGACTCTCTTACGACATACTCGTTCCTGCAGGTTGGACAGACTGGATAGCCGTTTGCCAACTTTTGTCGCAACAGCTGCAAAGTTATGGTGTCGATTTTAGGGTAACTCCTATAGACTATGGTGAATATCTCCAAAGGATAAGGAACAAGGATTTCGATGTTGTGCTTAGTTGGACTAATTATGGTGCCACTCCATACGAATTTTATAATAACTTCCTCAATTCCGCAAATGCATACGTTGGTAGTAACAGGAGCGGATGGGTTGATAAATCAACAGATGATCTGTTAGCTAAAATTAAAGAAACTGCGGATGTAAGTGTCAGGAAGGTTATCATGTCAAGACTTCAAAGAATCGTGTTGGAAAACATTCCAGCTGTACCTCTCTATTACAACCCGGTCTGGTTCATCTATTCGACAAAGAACTTTACAGGTTGGCCAAATGCCAAAAATCCTTACGTTGAACCAAGAATCAATGGAATGGATAAGGTATATCTAATTATGAATCTCGAACCTGTGAAATAGACTAACCTTTCCACTCACTCATTGTCAACAAAATGAGTGAGTGGGATTCTATTAAGCCGTAAATCATGCATCTCAGCTTTTTATTAAAGTTAACACAGGGCGGTGAGAAATTTGAAGTACATTGCAAACAGATTACTTTTCTTCGTTATAACCCTATTTTTTGCATTGACTCTAAACTTCATCTTACCTAGGCTCATGCCTGGAGATCCAGCGGAGCGTATCCTGTCACAATTTGGTCCAAACGTGGATGAGAGAACCGTAGAGGCCATGCGAATTGCACTCGGAGTTGAGAAAGACAAAAACTTATTCAGTCAATACGTCGATTACCTTAAAAATACATTCACGGGCAATTTTGGCGTATCGTATTTGTACTATCCTGTGCAGGTGAAGGATGTATTGGCTACTTCCATCCCATGGACGATTGGATTGGTGGGAATTTCAACCGTTCTAAGCTTTTTGCTTGGTACCTTTCTTGGCATATACGGTGGATGGAACAGAGACAAGCCTGCAGGTTCTGTACTGTTAATTTCCTCTCTTTTACTTAGATCCATCCCTTATTTTTGGCTTGGTATGCTTTTCCTTTACGTCTTTGGTTACAGATTGGGGTGGTTCCCTATATCGAATGCATATTCTACAAGAGAGACGTTAACGGGTTTCAAACTTGTTCTAAGCGTGATATACCATGCTATTTTACCATCTATCACCCTTATCATTGCATCCCTCGGCGGTTGGATTTTGACCATGAGAAACAATATGATTTCCGTCTTAGCTGAAGATTACATCACCTTGGCAGAAGCAAAGGGATTGGATAAAAAGCACATAATGGTACACTACGCTGCCAGAAATGCAATTTTACCAAGTATAACTGCATTCGGTATTTCATTGGGTTTTGTGGTGAGTGGTGCATTACTTACCGAAGTAGTCTATTCATATCCAGGAGTTGGATATCAGTTGTACAGAGCTGTTATTAGCCAAGATTTTCCGTTAATACAAGCGATCTTCTTCTTCATCTCACTTTCAGTCTTAATCGCTAACCTTCTTATGGATTTCATTTACGCATTCCTAGATCCGCGTGTCAGGGGGTAATTGATGTGTGGAAAGTTGGCTTAGGAATAATAGTCTTCTTTATTTTCATCGTCATTTTTGCACCTCTACTTACAAAATACGACCCTAATCGTACTGTTACAGTACCATATCAGTCACCCTCTACGGAACATTGGCTTGGAACTGATAGGATGGGGCGAGACATATTTTCACAGGTTATTTATGGCTCGCGACTTTCATTATGGATAGGTGTTTCCACGGGTTTGTTGATGACTGTAATAGCTACCGTAGTTGGTATGATATCAGGGTATTATGGAGGAATAACTGATCGAATCCTTTCCACAATAACCGATATATTTCTCGTAATTCCAGGACTGCCACTAATGATCGTCATAAGCTCGTATATGAAAGTAAGAGGCC
Organism: Fervidobacterium sp.; assembly: GCA_003526765.1. GTDB lineage: Bacteria > Thermotogota > Thermotogae > Thermotogales > Fervidobacteriaceae > Fervidobacterium. The sequence continues at coordinate 8 of DPXZ01000144.1, read as the reverse complement.
CTTTGATG
>DPXZ01000118.1 GCA_003526765.1 Fervidobacterium sp. | reverse complement strand
ATGTCCATAGGCGGTCAACCATTTCAAATTTATCATCTTACAAGGCTCGGAATACCTGCCTACGAGGCAACTAACATTTCAATAAGTCGTATGTTCGTCGGCATAGCAATAGTTTTCACAGTTGACATCTTCTTAATAGGTAAAGTGTTATCCATACTACGCGGAACTGTGGGACTAACGCTCGTGCTGATCGGATTTTTTGTTACAGTTGTTATAACTATCTTAGGATTTTTGGTATTCGTTAATAAAAAGGCACTTTTGAATATATTTCGATTTGTTGGTTTCATAACGAGATCCGAAAAGATGAAAAAGAAGGAGATAGCAGCACTCGAATGGTTAGATAAGATGAGTCAATCTACAAAAATGTTGTTTTCAAAATCTTCTTGGTCACTAATACTCGACTTTTGCTTAGGAATTCTTGGGTCTGCACTGATTTCTTATCAATTAAAATTTGCAATAGAATCTGTCTCCACAAAGAGCTTGGCGTTTCCCGTTTTTTGGGGCATAATGACGATGCTCAACACGGTTGTATATTACATTCCAACTCCAGGGTCTAGTGGTGGTGTAGAAGGATTTTATCAACTTGTTTACTCTACAATATATGGTGGAAAGGCTTCTATGAGTGGAATAATTGTGTACAGATTCGTTACGTATTATCTAATAGTCTTTCTTGGAACTGCATTAGTATGGCGATTTGCCAGATTCAGAAAGGAGATCGAGGCAGTTGAACCCTCAGAAGGGACTTCAGAGCTTACAGAACCAACAGAAGAATCAACAAAAGAACATGTGGATGATCATAAGTGATTCCCACGACTGTATACCAAATGTGAGAAAACTGATTGAAAAGGCTTTAGAAAAACATGTAACGAGAATCTTTCACCTCGGGGATATCGTTTCTCCATTCATGGCTCCATATTTTATGGAGAGCGGTACCGACTTCTTCGGAATATTTGGCAACAACGATGGTGAAAAACTCTTCCTGTCACAGAAGTTTCAGAATAAGATTCACAGTGGACCGTTTGAACTTAGCACTGACGGAGTAAAACTGTTTCTCATGCACGAACCGTATGCTCTTCTCCCTGCTGCGAAATCGCAGCTCTACGATTTTGTGCTTTACGGTCACACACACAAACTTGATATACATCAAGATGGAAAAACACTCATAATAAATCCAGGGGAATCTTGCGGATATCTTACAGGTCACTCAACGGCCGTGATACTAGACCCTAACACAAAAGAGTATGAAATCATCGAAGTTTGATTCCCACAGTTTTATCAGAACAGGCATCGAAAGTGTGTTAGACCTGCTGACAACTACAAATTGCATAGTGTGTGGTAATAAGAGCTTTGGAAAGCGGCTGTGTCCAGGTTGCGAGGCGTTTTTGTCAAAGCCTCCAGCACCGGTAACCAAAAGAGTTAATAACCACGATGTTTTGTACTTTGGCTTCTACGAAGAAAAGCTTAGAGATTTTATTCTATCTTACAAATTCCACAATCACCACTCACTATGCGGTGACCTTGCCAAACTGGCAAATAGCGTAATCATTACTCACAAGGTGTCATTTGATATCATCACTTACGTACCTGCCACAAAGAGCGCCAAGAAAAGGCGCGGATATGACCACGTAGAACTTATCGCGAAGCAACTGTCGAAACTCGTCGAGAAACCATGGATCAAATCTATGGAAGCGGTAAGAGAAACAGACCAGTTGAAAACAATGGACAGAAAAGAAGCAGTTAGGGGGAAGTTTGATATATTGGAAGACACTTCAAGGTTTTTGGCGAACAAAAAGGTACTGTTGATAGATGATGTATTGACTACAGGAAGTACCATGGAAGAAGCTTCAAAGATTTTGAAATTAGCTTCTCCATCTGAAGTTATAAGACTTGTTATTGCTATAAAGAAGTAAGAGACAATATTCTGTGGATGTACTAATGCAGAGTTTGAAAGATTAAAGATTGAAAAGGGAGATATTTTACAAAAACTAAGCAATATCGTAAGAATGCATGAATGTTCTATCCATTCTTTGAATTTAAGCGTACAAATAGAAAAAGTATTTTCTTAATAATTGTGGTAAAATTGTATGCTAGACTATTAGCAAAACGTACAACATTTTCAATACAACATGGGGAGGTGTAGATGTATGAGGAAGTTTTTGTTAGTGGTATTATTAGTTATATCGGTAAGTTTCTTTGCAGCAACGAAGGTTGTTTTCTGGCATGCCATGGGTGGAGGGCAAGGGACAACACTTAACAACATCGTCAAAGCATTCAATGAGTCACACCCAGACATAGTTGTTGACGCTGTGTACATTGGGAACTACAATGCGTTGCAGCAGAAACTTCTCGCGGGTGCTCAAGCAGGGCAGCTTCCAACTATATCTCAAGCCTATTCAAATTGGACGGCAAAGTTACTCCAGAGCGATATCGTCCAACCGTTGAACAAGTACATGGATGATCCAAAGATAGGTATAACGAAGGCGGAATGGCAAGATGTGTTTAAAGCGTTCAGGGACAACTGCACATGGGGAAATACCGTATATGCAGTACCATTCAACAAGAGTTTGTACATACTCTATTACAACGCAAGTGCACTCTCAGCAGCTGGTATCAGTGCTCCAAAAACCATAAACGAGTTGCTCTATGCTTCAAAAACGCTCACGAAGGACAAGAACAAAGATGGAAAACCAGATGTCTATGGTTATGCATTCAGAACAACGGTTGATACGTTCCAAATATTCCTGATGATGCGCGGTGGAGACATCGTAAAGATGGACAAAACAGGAAAATACGTTTCCACAATAGACTCACAAGAAACAAGGGACGTAATGAGTTTCTTCAAGAAATTACTCGATGACAAGGCAGCGTTTGCACAGGGCGGATATCTAAACGACATCTTTGGTCAAGGAACTGTACTCATGTACATCGATACAATAGCTGGTAGAACTTATGCAGAACAGTCTTCAAAAGGAAAATTCACATGGAGTTGGGCACCAGTACCAGTTTGGAAGACGAGAAACGTTCCATTTGCAGGAACTGATGTCATAATGTTCACAACGGCAAAGGAAGAAGAAAAGAGAGCCGCATGGGAATTCATGAAGTATTTGATTTCTCCAGAAGTAACGGCATATTGGGCAATCAATACGGGATATCTCCCAGTCACCAGAGCTGCTCTCCAGACCACAATTTGGAAACAGGCAGCAAAATCTGATCCACTACTTGAAATACCACTCCAACAAATCGACAATGCAAAGATAGATCCACAGATCAGTGTTTGGACGGAAATTAGAAACGTAGTCAGCACAATGTTCAACGACTACATCAATGGGAAAGTTGATATGGAAACGGCAATAAAGAAAGCAGATACAGACATAAAGAAATATCTTGCCGAAGAATACAAATAATTTGATAGTTATTTAGACAAAGCCCTCTCGATGTTTATCGAGGGGGCTTTTTTGTTTCTGTAGATGATGTGAAGAAAAGGTGTCTCCAAAATTGCTGGAGACACCTGAGAAATTCTTGCTTAAACTATCAATTAAACTATCAATGATTCAAATTATCATAAGCTCCCCGGGAAATGACAGGCAACTATGTGATCAGATTTGACTTCTTTGAGTTCTGGCACTTCTTTTGAACATATTGGTTTAGCAACCGGACACCTCGGGTGGAATGGACATCCACTTGGCGGATTAACCGGACTGGGGACATCACCTTGTAGAATAATCCTCTGTTTCTTAAATTCCGGGTTCGGTACTGGTATAGCACTCATCAATGACTTCGTGTATGGATGCAGAGGTGCTTGAAACAATTCTTCTTTTGGAGCGGTTTCAACAACCTTGCCAAGGTACATCACAACAACTCTGCTTGAGATGTACTTGATCAGTGACAGATCATGCGAGATGAACAAGTATGTCAAATTATGTTCTTTTTGCAAGTCCATCATCAAATTGATAACCTGAGACCTAATAGACACGTCGAGTGCCGCAACTGCTTCATCGGCAATGATAAGCTTAGGATTCATGAGCAATGCCCTTGCTATACCGATTCTTTGCCTCTGGCCACCAGAGAATTCGTGTGGGAATCTGTACATATGGCCTGAGTGTATTCCAACTTCCTCAAGTGCTTTTCCAACTACTTCTATCGAGTCTGGCTTTTTGATAATCTTGTGCGCCAATGGACCTTCTGCAAGAATGTTTTTCACGCGCATCCTTGGATCCAAAGAGCTATATGGATCTTGGAAAACTATCTGAATATTGCGCCTGAATTGCAATCTCTTCTTTTCCAAATCGCCAACCATATGTTCAAGAAGACCATTTTCTCCACCATTCTTGAATATATCATAATATTTCTTATCCAAATCATCTTGGGGTTTGAAATCACTCTTCTGAAATCTTTTCACATAAGTATTCCTCACATAATTCTTTGCCTTTCGAGCTGACAAGAAATAATGTGTTGTATCCTCACCATTCACAATTATTCTTCCTGACGTTGGCTCATACAGTCTAAGCAACGTCATACCAACAGTCGTTTTTCCACAGCCAGACTCGCCAACGAGTCCAACCGTCTCGCCCTCGTACACGTCGAAACTTACGCCATCGACTGCTTTAACCCAAGCGACTGTTCTCTTAAATACACC
>DPXZ01000049.1 GCA_003526765.1 Fervidobacterium sp. | reverse complement strand
CTTCCCTTATTTTTCTGAATTTCTCATTCCCTTTTTCCACTTCCTTATGGATACTGCCAAGCTTCTTCTTAGTCCAATGTGAGAACATCCTAACGCTCACTATACTGCCAATCACTGTGGAAATATTGCCAACGATAACGGCGGGCACTAAGTTGACGCCGGTACGCCCCCCTTGAGCTATGAAGAATGTTGACACAATCATCCCCATGCCGAATGCTGTACCCAGATTGCACAGGAGAGGTTCCTGCCATTTCTCAAAATGTGATATGAACTTCTTATCTTTTCCCAATGCTATTATAGCAGGATTATCGGAAAAGTAAGTTGAAATAACTCCAACTGCAGCGATACCGGGCAAGTTGTACAGAGGTTTCATCAGCTTATCCAACATAATGTGGACCCACTGTACAACACCAAACTCATCTAACAAAGCAGCGAAAGCGCCCGTCAATACTGCAACTGCCATTATAAAAAACACCGTATTCAACAGAAGGTCATGCGCTGTTGCCATGAGTGTTTTGAAAAACGCTGCAGTTCCCATCGTTGATAGGAAAAGCCAAAAGACCGCTATCAATACGGCTAAGAAAACAAACGTCTCGATGGAAAATATACCTTTTTGTTCCACAGTAATACCTCCTCTGGACTGGTTTCATACAGTCGCTGCGCTACGAAAAAACACTATATCAAGAGTGTATCAGTGAAAATGCGAAGAGTCAAAATTCACAAGAGTGAAAAAAGTGCTACAATACTAAATATACATGAAATAGAATATGATACGCTGCATACCAATTCAACTATGGTATAATATATCAGTAGTTGTTGTGTTTTTTCAAGCTTAAATTACAAGGGGGTAATTCAGTTGCCAAACAAGGCTGAATTGAAGAAGTTTTTTAGAACATCTAGTCAAAATTCGATGTCTTTCAAAGAGATCTGCAAATTTTACAACATCGTAGATGAGAATGAAAAGGAATCACTGAAAGGGCAACTCGAAAAATTGATCGAGGAAGGATACATATTCAAAAAGGATGATGGAAGATACCAACTGGCTAAAGGCAACTTGGCCACCGGTATCATAGAATTCACCCGTAGCGGAAATCTGACGTTTGTAACAACAGATGATGGTGAAGAGATAGCTGTTCCTATCGAAAAGACAAATTTGGCCATGCATAAAGATAGAGTACAAGTCCAAATAATAGGAAAATGGTACGAACTACCGGAAGGCCGCGTTACGAAGATATTGGAACATGGGATAAAACGATTTGTTGGTGTCTTTCAAACGCGTGGACAATTTTCATTCGTGATTCCAGACGATCCAAAGCTTCCATACGAATTCAACGTTCCAGTGGAAGAAATCAACGGTGCAAAGCCCGGGATGAAGGTTGTTGCGGAAATTACGAGGTACCCATCGTTGAAGAAATCTCCTGAAGTCAAAGTTGTGGAAGTTTTAGGTAGCGTTGAAGACCCGGCAACTGATTTCCCAACGGTTGTTGTCAAACACAATCTGTCAGTGCAATTTCCAGATGAAGTAATGGAAGAAGCAGCACAACTTCCCGACAAAGTACCAGCTGAAGATATTGAAAATCGGTGGGATTTTAGAGATGATGTAATAGTAACGATAGACGGTGCAGATGCAAAAGATTTCGATGATGCCGTCCAAGTCAAGAGGTTGCCAAACGGCAATTATTTGCTTGGTGTTCACATAGCAGATGTCTCGCACTACGTGAGACAGAATACTGCACTCGATGCAGAGGCCTACGAGCGTGCCACGAGTGTTTATCTTGGAGATAGGGTAATTCCGATGCTTCCATTCAAACTATCCAACGGATTATGTAGCCTTGTACAAGGCGAAGACAGGCTAGTCATGTCTTTACAAATGGAAATCAACAAAAATGGTGATACAGTTGATTACAAAGTTGGAAATGGTGTAATCAGAAGTTTCAGAAGATTGGTGTACGATGATGTGAATGCCTTCCTCGAAGGTCGTCCTGAAGGAGACAAGTTGGAAGACCTTGCCGAACACATATATCTGATGAAAGAACTCAAAGACATACTGAGAGAAAACAGACGGCGTAGAGGTGCCATACTCGATATCGAAGGTGATGAAGTCCAAATCATATTGGATGAAGCGGGTCATGCAATTGACATCGTTGCAAGAAAACGTGGCGAGTCGGAGGTCATAATAGAAGAATTTATGATAAAGGCAAATGAGACTGTTGCGGAGATATTTGACAAAGCAAAGATACCTTGCATTTATAGGATACACGAGGAACCAGATTTCGATACACTTCTCCAATTGAAGAATTACTTGTCTGCCATAGGAGTCACTATGAAATTGCCACGTCAAGTGCATCCAAAGGTTCTGCAAGAATTGCTCGAAAAGACAAAAGGTCATCAATTGAAAAACAGTATTCAGCGACTCTTGGTACGTTCTATGAAACGTGCAGTTTATTCTGCGAGTAACGTAGGGCACTTTGGACTTGCATCGGAGGCATACACACACTTTACTTCGCCTATAAGGAGATATCCTGATCTCATAGTACACAGATTACTCAAACTGTATCTGGAAAGAAACGGACAGATCTCGAAGAAAGAATTGAAAAACTTGGAAAAATACTTGACAAAAGCGGCAGTACATTGTAGTAAGAAGGAACGTAATGCAGACGAAGCTGAATGGGACTACGAAGCACTCAAGAAGATAGATTACATTTCAAAACACATTGGAGAGACCTTCCAAGTTGTAGTCACATCCATAACAAAATTTGGTATGTTCGTTGAGATACCTGAAAAGTACATATCTGGGCTTATCCATGTTTCTACTTTGGATGATTACTATTATTACGATGAACAGAAGGGCATGCTCGTTGGAAAGCATACGGGCAATGTTTACAGAATAGGCGACGTGCTGTATGCAAAGATTGTAAGGGCGGACAAAGTTAGAATGGAGATCAACTTCGAGTTAACAGATGAGAAAGTGGATGCAAATATAGATATGGAAGAGAATGTAAAATCAAATGAGAAATCTGATGGTACTACTGTAAAACAGCACACAAAACCAAAGCAAACATCTAACCCAAAGAAGCCAAAACGAGAAGGTGTATCCAATGGTACCGGAAAAAATAAAGGAAGAAGCTCAAAGACTCAGAGATGAGATCGAGTACCATAACTACAGATACTACGTCCTATCCAACCCAGTTATAAGCGATGAAGAGTACGATAAACTGATGAAAAGATTGATAGAATTAGAAGAGAAATACCCAGAGCTTAAAACCCCAGATTCTCCAACCCAAAGAGTTGGAGAATCTCACGTTGAGGGGTTTGAAACGGTAGAGCACACTGAGCCAATGCTCAGCTTAGACAACACATATAGCGAAATGGATATCAGAAATTTCGATGAGCGAGTTAAAAAGATCGTTGGACAAGTAGTGTACGTTGCTGAACTGAAGATAGATGGAGTTTCCATCGCATTGAGATACAAAGATGGAATACTGACCCAAGCAATAACCCGTGGTGACGGACTCAGAGGCGACGATGTTACCGTAAATGTTAAAACGATAAGGTCCGTCCCTCTTAAATTGCCTGAACCTATAGATTTGGAAGTGCGTGGCGAGATCTTCATGCCAGTTAGTTTTTTTGAGAAATTCAACGCACAAAGAGAAGAAGAAGGTCTTCCCATGTTTGCAAATCCACGAAATGCAACTGCTGGTACTCTTCATCTACTTGACCCAACTGTTGTCTCACAGAGAAAATTGGATTCTTTCATGTACTACGTTGTAAAGCCACAACAATACGGCCTGAAAACGCAGTGGGAAGCATTGAAATTCCTTGAAAGCATGAGGTTCAAAGTTAATCCTCACAGTAAATTATGTGAGTCAGTTAACGAAGTCATAACGTATTGGAGAGAGTGGACCGAAAGGCGAAAAGAACTCGAATATTGGATCGACGGTATAGTCGTGAAAGTCAACGATTTTGAAAAACAAAACGAACTCGGTATGACTGCAAAATCACCAAGGTGGGCCATCGCATTCAAATTTCCCGCGCAACAAGTTAGAACAAAGATTTTGAACGTTGCCTACCAAGTTGGAAGGACTGGAGTAATAACACCCGTTGCAGAATTTGAACCAGTTGAGCTTGAGGGCACAGTCATCAAGAGGGCATCACTCCACAACTTCGACTACGTAGCAGAGAAGGATATACGCATAGGCGATTACGTATTGATCGAAAAAGCTGGTGGAATAATCCCGCAAGTATCTTACGTAATCACCGACTTGAGGGATGGTGATGAACTTCCTATCGAACCACCGGAAAAGTGCCCCGTGTGTGGTGGACCAGTTGGAAAGCAATCTGGCGAATACGTTGCGTACGAATGTCAGAACCCATTTTGCCAAGCAAAGCTGAAAAGACACTTGGAAGTCTTTGTTTCAAGGCAAGCGCTGAATATCCAGGGTTTAGGACCGAAATTGATCTCAAAGCTTGTGGATGCGGGATTTGTAAAAGATATTGCTGATCTATTCTATCTGGACGTATACATGCTATCACAGATAGATGGTGTCGGACCAAAGATGATTTCAAATTTGTTATCTGAAATAGAGAAGGCCAAGAATGCATCACTTGATAGACTGATAATTGGATTGGGCATACCGGGTGTGGGAGAAAAGACAGCAAAGGTA
>DPXZ01000140.1 GCA_003526765.1 Fervidobacterium sp. | reverse complement strand
AAGCGTCCAGATGTAGTTTTCAAAAGAAGATAGCACATTTCTCGCAGCATATGACTCTGTACCCATCCAACCGAATACGATACCGTACATCGTCATACCCAAAGACCATGCAATTTCGTTTAATGCCGCAGGTGTGGCGAATTTTACAAATCTTTTAAACAGGTCTCTTGAAATTCCTCTTAAGCTAAATGTGTATGGTAAGTGCAAGTAGTATGCACGCATTATCTGGTAAAATGGTATCACATATCTTGAAATCGTTATCGCTATTGCAACACCGGTGATTCCGAGTTTAGGAAGTCCGAGTCTACCATTTAAAAACCCATAGGCAAGTAAAAGTTGAGCGGCGGTTCCAACTATGTATGATTCCATTGGAATGTTTGCCTTCTCTATACCTCTTAAAAATGTGCGAAATGCAACTTCCAGCGCAATGCCGAAGTAGGAAAATGAGATGATCTTGAGATAAAGAATACTATCGTTGAACAGCGATGAATCCTTTGAAAATATGTGTACGAACGTTCCTGGAAAAAAGAAGGTAAACGCAAAGAATGCAGCAGCTATGATCATAGATGAGGTAAGCATCAAACCAAATACTCTTTTGATACTTTCCTCATCCTTTCTTCCCCAATACTGGGATACAAATATCGCACCACCAGTATTTATGCCAAACAAGAATAGATTTACAAGGAACGATGCTTGGTTTGATATAGCGTTTATTGCGATTTCTCTCTCACCTACCAGTGAGAGTAATATCGTGAGTATGAATATACCGGTATTTGCGAGGATGTTCTCTATTGACACAGGTATTGCAATTTTCAGAATGTCTTTTACCAAATTGTTACCTCCCGATTGATTGTCTAAATCAACATTAATATGGATATTTAATTCTATCATAGTCGGTGTATAATTCAATTAGTGAGTTTGTGGAGGTGTGATTTATGGGCAATAATCTGAAAAACTATAAATGGGCGATGGTAACTGGAGCTTCGTCTGGCATTGGCAGACAATTCGCAATACAACTGGCAAAGAAGGGATTAAATATAGTTTTGGTAGCAAGAAATACCGAAGCATTAACTGAAGTGGCCAATACAATTCACAAGATTTCTAACTCGAGTGTCGTTATACTCAGTGCCGATTTGACGAATGACATCGATGTTGTTATCGATAATACAAGTAGATTTGACATCGACCTACTTGTAAACAATGCCGGTGTAGGTCTGTATGGGGATTTCGTAGACAAAGAGTACGAAGAATATGAAAACATGATGAAACTGAACATCAATGCACTTACAAGATTATCACATCATTACGCAAGATTGATGACCACAAAAGGAAATGGTGGGATTATAAACATTGCTTCCGTGGCCGGATTCATTCCAATGCCACATTTTTCAGTCTACAGTGCAACTAAAGCGTACGTTTACAATTTTTCAATGGGACTCTGGGCCGAATTGAGGCCACATGGCGTTCACGTACTCTGTGTGGCACCAGGCAGTACTCAGACACAATTTTTTGAGAGAGCAAATATGTCCACAGGCCAACATCTGATGGAACCGGAAAAGGTAGTCGATGGCGCTCTAAAGGCATTTGAGAAGGAAAAACCGTTGTACATTCCAGGATTTGGTAATAAACTTGTTTATCAATTTGTGAGAAGGTTTTTCAGCGATAAGTTCGTTGCAAACGTATTGGAACGATATTTCTAAGACTTTTAATGGTTGGAAACGTGAGAGTGAGGATGCGCATGACAATATCAAATAGAGATATAAAGACGATTTATTTCTGTCAAAGAAAAGGTAAATTGGATATATGTTCTTCTAAGAAGACGAATTCAACAGTGTTATTTTCCACAGATGTGTTCGGTTGTGAGCTTGTAGTTGAACCTGACGAGATTTTATCGACCTCTCCAGTCGTTGTAAAAATGAAAAAGTCGGGGAAGAAACTCAACAATTATCACTTTATTGAAGGTGCATTCATAGGGTATGTTATAGAAAGCGCCGGATACAACGTCGGTGACATAATATTTGAAAGTCCCCATTATAGTACGTCTATGAATTGGAGAGTTTATGTGACGAAGATGCTGTCGTTCTTATCGTCGTTCTGTGAACATTGTGGAAACGATGAGTTTGGCATCGTGAAAAATCAGCTCTGCAGAACTTGTAAGTACTCATCTGACTGCTTTAGAGAGACTCTACAAACAGATAGCACTGCATTTATCCGTGGCCTTAAGGGAGGCACATCGGAAAAACTGCGAGAACTTGGTATAGAGTCACTAAATGATATTGTATCTATGAAAGAGGTTTTGGAAAGAGAATTGGGAAGAGAAAAGGCAGGTAGAATCTTCTATCAGGCGCAGAGTATATTGGGAAATAAGTGCATCCCATTTAAACCACTGCCGAAGTTGAGCAATGGTATGTATTTGGATATAGAGAGCTACACACCGATCGATTTTGATTATCTATTCGGTATCCTCGATGATAATACTTACGTACCATTTCTTGCACGAGATCCATTGGAAGAAAGGGAGACATTCGAATCCACTATTGCATATTTGATGAAGGACAATAGGCCTGTATATCACTACCATTCTTACGAGTTGGAGCGTTTCAGAAAACTGGCAAAGAAATATAAAATAAACCTCCCGAACCACTTATTCGGAAGGTTTATAGATGTATACAAAATATACAGTGAGTGTATCGCATTACCTTTACCTTCGTATTCTCTGAAAACAATAGCCAGATATTTTGGTTTCAACTGGAGAACAAATTTAAACGGCTTTGTTGTGATAGATTCTTACAAAGATTACATCGATACGAACGATGAAAATATCTTATCAGAGATACTCAGATACAACGAAGACGACGTCCGTGCGACTGCATTCTTAGTTGAAAGGGTAAATCAAATGAGAGAAATGATGAACATCAATGACTCTTACATATCAGATACACCTGGCTAAAACTTTAGTGCTGTTGTGGAAGCTTATTTGATTTTTTACTATTTCCCTTGCTGGAGTAATTTAACGATGTCGTCGGGAGATTCAATAATTGAGCTATGACCAACATCTTTTATCATAATGAGCCTTCCGTTTGGAAATGCCTCTGCTGTCTCTTTCATTTCTTCTGAAGAGATGAGTACATCTTTATCACCGTACACTATGTCGACAGGTATCGTTAGCGTTTTGACTTTTTCTGTATAATCATAACTTGATAAGGCGACTGCATTACCGACGAATGCCTTTGGTGCTATTCGCAGAGCATCCGATGTTATGATGTCGAAGAATCTTTCGTTTGTATAAGTTGGTGCGTTAAACATCAATGCAGACTTGATGATCTGTGGATTATATCTGTACATATTGAGTAATTTGTGTGATTCCTCAGCCAATTTCATTCCACCAACTGGCGCACTGTCGATGAGTATGAGTCTCTTTACCTTCTCTGGATTCCTTATTGCATAAGCCATTGCAACGGCACCACCTAACGAATGTCCAATTAGTATGAAATCCTTTAAACCCATAGCATTTACGAACTCTTCTATTCCTTGCGCATACTTGTCGATCTCCACATCGCCAGGCATCTCTGATGAATAACCAAAATTCGGCAGATCAGGGCAGTACGCAGTGTAATCTGTAGGTAATTTTTTCAAGAATGGTTCAAAAAACCTTGCAGAAGCAAAGTTACCGTGAATAAGTAAGATCGGTATACTACCACTCCCACGTTTTATGTAATGGATATTACCAAAACTCGTCTTAACAAACTCTGCATATGGTCTTCTGCCACGTTTAAAGAACGCAACTATTCTATTGAAATAATTTATTCTGAATTTGTAGAGATAATAACTTATTCCAAGTGGCATGAACATAACTA
>DPXZ01000138.1 GCA_003526765.1 Fervidobacterium sp. | reverse complement strand
CATCGAAATCGAAAGAAAGATATAGGATAGGGAAAAAGAAGCGAGTACGTGTGTTATCAACGTTAGTACGAAGAATACGTTTGCATATTTGAGTTTGAGTGGAAATATCTTTGTTCCTATGTAAATAAGGAACAAAAAGCCTATTAGGATGAGAACTATCTTCAAAGTGTTACCCCCTTTTCTTCAACTTTCCTATCTCTTTAGACATTTCGAATCTTGAAAAATCACAAATTGCTGGTGTAATTCAGAAACCTCACTTTTATTTTACCATCGTTCGAGATCAGGGAACTTACAGAAGCATTATCTAAGGTGAAATTCAGATGATCAGGCGGTATCAGATTGAGTATCTTACTGATGAGCATTCTCATCGCAATTGCGTGCGAGACAATTATAACATTTTTGTTAGTAAAGTGAACAATTACATCTCTCAATAAATCGTACATACGCTTCTGAACACTCTCAAGTGATTCAACTCCAGCAATATTGGAGTTTAAGTTTGTAAACCATTCCTGAAATTGCATGGCATATAGCTGCGCGATTTCTTCATTAGTCTTGCCATTCCAAAGCCTGATCTCACATTCTCTCAATCTATTATCTATAATTATCTTATCACTATCGTATCCTATTTTTGATGCAATGATGTTAGCAGTTTGAAGAGCTCTCCTCATCGGACTTGAGAAGATTGCATCTATCGATTTATTCTTGAAAAACTCGGCTACTTTCTCTACTTCTTCTATCCCTCTGGTTGAAAGTTCAGTATCTACGACCCCTTGCCATATTCTCTTTTCGTTCCACTCGGTGCTACCATGTCTAACTAAGTATATATTAGTCATTCTAAATTTCCTCCAGTGCTCGTATACTCAGATGAACGTTCCAAATCAAGTTTCGAAAAATACTCAATGAAACTTTCTTTAAGTTTCTCGATAGTATCCAGATTCATTACATTTGCCCTGAATTCCCTTGCGCCAACTAAAGTTTTTGTATATCCGGCAACGTACTTTCTAAACACAACTGCACCGTAGTCGCCGTATTCAATTTCAAGATAGTCTAGGTGCCTCAGTACAACGCTCAATCTCTCCATTTTATCCACATTTTCATTCCTGCCAGTATCCTTCAGTGATGAAAAGATCCAAGGATTTCCTATACTACCGCGTGCTACTATGACTCCACTTGCGCCGGACACTTCGATCGCCCTCTTGATATCTTCTCGTGTGTAGATATCACCACTCAAGTACATCGGCACATCTCCGTGATTGTAGATATTCCAGCTAGCCTTGCCAGCATACATCTGCCTCGCTGTCCTGCCGTGTACGAAGATTGCGTCGACACCTTCCTCTACAAGGATGTTATAGATGTGTTCAAATTCATCTCTATCCCATCCTATGCGAGTTTTCACGGAAAGTCTCCGTGTTACCTTTTTCATTTCCCTCACAACTAATCTAAAATGCTTCAAATCTTTAAGTAATGCAGCACCTGCATTTCTCTTAACGATCTTAGTAGCTGGACAACCCGCATTCAAATCCACCCAAAGTGCCTTATCTTGCACCATCTGAGCAGCCTGGGCCAATTCAACTGGATCATAGCCAAAGAGCTGAATACCTATACGTTCCCTTTCATCACTCCTTGGAAAGTACTGCTCGTTGACTTCAAGATTGAGTAACACACTTTTTGCACTTATCATCTCGGTAAATGCAAATGGAGCACCGTATTCAAAACAGATCTTTCTGAATGGATAATCCGTTATACCCGCCATAGGTGCCAATCCCACTTTACCGGGCAGAAAATTCTCTTTCAATGTTCCTTTCCTCCCTCAAAAAATCTTGTCACTGAGTAAACCATCTCAACGTCCTTTCTTATACATTCTGGCAGCAATCCCACGACACTCTTTCCCTCTCTGATTCTTTCTCGTATATCTGACGATGAAACCTCAAATAGTGGGAAATTCAATTCTACGACCCTCGAATACAGCTGACCGAGGACTGATTTACCTCTTTTGTAAAGACTGCCATCTCTTGTTCGAGGGTAGACTGCCAACTTTGCTAAACTCAACAACTTTTCATATTCATACCAACTCTCGATGTTCCCAAGCGCATCCTCACCAACCAACAAAATCACTTCTTCGTAATATTGGATGAAATAATCAACGTTCTTGATTGCATAGTTCATTCCCTCTATGTGATTTTCCATGTCTGTTACAAACAAATTGTCCTTCTCAAATGAACTGAAGACCTTCGATGCCCACCTGAAACGTTCTTCAAAAGAAACATGTACCTTCTTGTGTGGAGGCATTCTTGTAGGAACGATGTAAAAATCTGCATCAAAGAAATCGAAAGCATAGCTTAGTATGGCAATGTGGCCAAAGTGCGGTGGATTGAAAGAACCACCGTACACGACAGCGGTCTTACTCTTTGAAAGTGAATTCAACTCCCTCAAGCCATACAGTATCTCCATCTTTCGCACCAGCCCGTCTCAATTTTTCATCTAAACCACTCTTCTGCAGCATCTCCAATATATCGTCTAAGAGATATTTTGCATCCATCCTGTATTTTTCCATATACTTTTTCACATATTCACTTACGACCTCGAACTCATCATTCCCATTTCGCACAATTTTCACATCTATCCTATCTGGCATCGTGATCCTGACAGGTTCTGGCCTTACAAATTCGATCTTAGAAAGGTCTAACGTGCCTGCAAATAATTTCTTGCTCTCGCGGATAATATCCCAAATAGCATATTTAAGATCATCTAATCCACTTCCAGTAACTGTTGAGACAAGTATCAATTTCTTCCCCAATTTGTCTTCTATCCTACTTTTTGCAATTTGCAGCTCGTCATCGCTAAGTAAATCACATTTATTTCCAACTATGATCTCTGGCTTTTTTGCGAGGTCTTTATTAAAAAACCCCAATTCCTTACGTATATCGTAATAATCTTGCAGCGGATCCCTTCCATCACTACCGGATAAGTCTAACACATGTACTATAACCTCGCAGCGTTCTACATGCTTCAGAAATATATTGCCCAAGCCCTTTCCCTCGCTTGCACCTTTTATAAGACCTGGCACATCTGCCACCATGAAAGAAGTACCAGACGTACTATCGACTACAACCACACCAAGATTTGGTACTAATGTTGTGAAAGGATAATTTGCAATCTTTGGATGAGCATTACTGATACGCGATATTATTGAACTCTTTCCAACGTTTGGATAGCCTATCAAACCTGCATCTGCAAGCAGTTTAAGTTCAAGAAGGACAGTCTTCTCTTCACCCTTTGCACCTTGTTCAGCGAACTTCGGTGTTTGATTCGTCGCAGACTTGAAATGCGTATTACCTTTCCCGCCCTTCCCGCCACGTGCGACACAGCAATACTTTCCAGGTTCATCGAGGTCTGCGAGTATTTCTCTAGTCTCGAAATCTTTTACTATTGTTCCCACGGGAACACGCAATATTACATCGTTACCATTCTTCCCACTCTGTTTTTTCTTTCTACCGTTTTCTCCATTCTGTGCAATGTATCTTTTCTTTTCCGTCAAGTGATATAGTGTGGAAAGTGTCGGATCAGCGATCAAAAAGACAAAGCCGCCATCTCCGCCATCCCCACCGTCAGGACCACCGTACGGTATATACTTCTCCCGACGAAACGTTACTGCACCATTTCCACCGTCGCCAGCTTTCACAACGATATCGACTACATCAATAAAATCGATCTTTTCCACTGTAGACACCTCTTTGCGTTCTTACCCGTTTTCTTTTCCATACTTCAGTTCCATCCAATATTATACTATATTGTAGCCAATATGATTGAACCTATTGTTAAATCAATCCCCGTATCATCTACAAATAACAGTTTCAAAACGCTTTTGTACGCCACAAAGTTTTGTGAAATATCGCGAGAGTGCAAAAAATAAGGGACTCACTCAGAGTCCCAAATCGATTGTTCTAATATCTTCTTTTACTATTCATACTCTACTGGAGCCAGCGGAGGGACTTGAACCCTCAACCTACGCATTACGAATGCGTCGCTCTGCCGGTTGAGCTACGCTGGCTTCGAGAATCGCGAAGCCTAAAAATTGGTGGCGGCGAAGGGACTCGGACCCTTGACACGATGATTATGAATCATCTGCTCTAGCCACTGAGCTACGCCGCCACTTGTACTGCTCATTCACAAACAGCGGTAACATTTTATCATAGTGAGGTGGTACTGTCAAGAACCAATTTTGGCACAGTAATACCAAAGAGTTGTATTGCAAAAAAGGAAGTGGTATAATAAAATGTTACGGACAACGTATTAATGATGTATCTAAATCAAAATTACAAATAAAAAGGGGGACATTGGGTTATGAAACGGTTTTTATCCTTGTTTGTTCTGTTGTTCTTAGTTGTCGGGACAATCTTCGCGGAAAGTACATATCAAGTTAACTACAACGATTATACCATATTTTATGGAAATTTGCACTCGCACACATCCTATTCGGATGGCAAAGGAACACCTAACCAAGCGTATGCACATGCGTCCGACTTTGGAGATTTTCTCGCAGTTACGGACCACTGCTATTTCATGAAAATTCCAATCGATGGGCAACAGAAAACTAAGCTGGTACAACAATCTGCGAGAGCTGCAACAATCGCTGGAAAGTTTGTGGGATTGCAGGGTTTTGAATGGACTGCAGGTTCTGGCCACATCAACGTATACGAAACACTCGATTTTATAAGCAGAGATGATAACGGCGACTTAAAAGATTTCTACAAGTGGATAGTCGAACACAAGAAACTTGCACAGTTCAATCATCCTGGTGTTACATTCGGTAACTTCCAAGACTTTTGGTTTGTGCCAGCGGCTGATAGGTATGTAAACCTCTTGGAAGTCGGTAATGGTAATTCCTCGAATAACGATACAATTTCAGAGGAGATGTACAACAACTACATATTGGCCCTAAACCGAGGTTGGCATGTTAGTGCTACTGCAAATCAAGACAATCACAAAGAGAATTGGATTAGTGCAAATGAATCGCGGACAGGCATACTTGCTAATGCGCTGACTTACGACGATTTGATGGATGCACTTTGGAATCGCAGAACTTTTGCTACTGAAGACAGAAATGCAAAACTCTATTTCTATGGCAACAATTCAATCATGGGCAGTGTGATAAACGATGAAACGGCAGTAAAATTGTACGTCCACTACGAAGACACCAAAGACCCCGTAGCAAAGATGACGATCGTCAGTCAAAGTGGTATCGTCGATGAATTGTCGAGTTTAGGAGACAAATTCGATTATTCCAAAGAATTAACTGTACCCGATGGATTTGAATGGTATCTTGTCCACATATTCCAGAAAGACGGTGATGAAATAGTCTCCGCACCTATATGGGCGGAAAGTTCAGAACCGCTCAAAGTAAACCATCTCAGAATAGGACCAGACAAACCAAACATAAACCAAAACGTGACAAGTGTATTCGATGTTTACAACGCATCAGATAAAGCAATAAACTCGACATTGACCGTACTATTGGATAAAGTACAAATTTACTCTGAGACATTCGAATTGGAGCCGTACGGTATAGTGTACGATAAAGAGTTGAACATAGGAAAATTACCATCAGGAACACACAACTTAGAATTTGTTGTAAACGGCAAAGTTATACAATCAAAGAAGATTGACATTGCCGAAAAGACTGGCCTTACCGTCCTTGTTGACAAACTTCACGAGAATGATTTGAATTCCGCTTTAATGGAATTCTTAACTGCTTTAGAGAAAGATGGTAACAGTGTCGTATACTCAGGTACGATGTTGACAAATTACGAAGGAATTGATGCAATTATAATTCCAACACCGAAAGAAGACGGATTGAGCTTTTTCAAAGACCTTCTGCCAGATGAAGTTGAATGGCTTAACTCATTCCAAGGGAAGATATACATCGTTCCAGGTAGCGATAGTGAGTATCTAAAGATTTACAGTGAACAGATCAAGAATGGCATCAATGTAGAAAGCTTAGACAAGTTGTACGAGGCATTCAATTTGAAGCCAGTGATAACATCCTCCGTTAAAGAGTTCAAAAAGATTGTATATATAGACCAAGGACATGCCAACGATTATGGCCCAAGTAATCTAAAAAAACTTGAAAATGCACTGAAAAATAACGGATTTGGGACACAATACATAAATAAAATCGACAATATAGATGGCAAATATTTAGTTATCATGAACGGTAAAGGCTTTTCGGATGATGAACTGAAAGAAATCGCAGATTTTGTCAAGAGTGGTGGAACATTGATACTTACATCCAAGAGCGACTATAGTAATGGCGGTTATACGGAAGACATGAACACGATACTTGATTACCTCAATGCACCAGTTCGATTCAACGATGATCAGGTCATAGACGACGCAAGCAATTATGGGTCGAATTTTAAAATCTTAGCTCAGCACTTGAGATTTTATTCAACTTGTTCTATAATATTATATGGAAATGCAGATGTACTTGTTTCATCTGACAGTGCAAAGACGATGGATGCGGACAACAAAAATGATGCAGCACCTGTTGATAAAGTTGTATTGGCAGCGAGATTCAGTTATGGTAACGGCAGTGTGTATGTACTTGGAAAAGCAATATTCTCAGACTACGATTATGACTACAACAAAGAATTCATTGAGAAAAAAATATTTAATTTAAACTAAGTCTTTTGAGAGAGGCGATTTAAGGCTCATTTAGTATAAAGTTTGAAATTATTATAAAATTAGCGGGGGTAAACATTATGTATACCTTCGCTTTATTTTTTTGATTTGATATGGTATAATTATAAATGAGTTAGGAGGTGAGAACGATGTTTGACAGATTTTCTGAAAGATCCGCAAAAGTATTTGTAACAGCTCAAGAAGAGGCAAAGGACCTTGGCCACTCGTATGTTGGGACTGAACATCTCTTGTTGGCAATATTGAAACTCAACGATAAACCATTATCCACAATTCTTGAGAAGTACGGTTTAACATACGCAAGAGTAAAGAACGAGGTAATATCAATAGTGGGCATGGGAATGCGAGGGTTCATCATGTCTCCTCAAATGACACCAAGAGCAAGAAAAGTCACAGAAATAGCGTTTGAAGAGGCAAGAATGACAGGAAACGAAAAGATAGATCCTGAGCATTTACTGTTAGGTATCCTTCGAGAAGGTGAGGGTATCGCTATTCATATCCTCAAAAAACTGAATGTAAACGTTCAATCATTAAGGAAAGAAATCACAGATAACATCTCCGATGAAGATTTCACTGAAGATGATGCTCAACCACTACCGTCCGTTGAGGAACCTACAGCGTCTCCAGTGGCACGTCAGTTGGAAGGCTTCGGAATAGATTTAACTGCCGAAGCTATCAAAGGTGAGCTCGACCCAGTTATTGGGAGAGAAAGTGAAATTGAAAGATTAATGCAGATACTTGTTAGAAGAAAGAAGAATAACCCTGTACTAATTGGTGAGCCTGGTGTAGGTAAGAGCTCCATAGTTGAAGGATTGGCTCAGCGCATCGTCCAAGGTGAGGTCCCGGAACCACTGAAAGGTAAAACGATATTTTCATTGGATGTAGCTGCTTTAGTTGCTGGAACGAAGTATCGTGGCGAGTTTGAAAAGAGGATGAAGAAATTACTCCAAGTGGTAAAAGGGAATAAAGATATCATACTATTCATAGATGAGCTACACATGATCGTAGGTGCAGGTTCTGCAGAAGGGGCAGTCGATGCTGCAAATATCCTTAAACCTGCACTGGCACGTGGCGAACTTCATTGCATCGGCGCTACAACACCAGATGAGTATAGGAAATTCATAGAAAAAGATGCGGCACTTGAAAGAAGATTCCAAAAAATCTACGTACAAGAACCGACACCGCAGATGGCAGTCGAGATTTTGAAAGGGTTAAAATCTAAGTACGAATCACATCACAAAGTGTCGTATACAGATCATTCTTTGGAAGCGGCCGTTTATTTGTCACAAAGGTACATAACAGACCATTACTTGCCAGACAAGGCAATAGATGTACTCGATGAGGCAGGAGCAAGGGCAAGATTGAAGCTATTCGTCATGCCAAGCGAGCTTCAGCTTTTGAAACTGCAAATTGAATCCGCGAAGAAAGAGAAAGAACAAGCAGTTTCAAGTCAAAATTACGAATCGGCTGCGGAACTTAAAGCAAGAGAACAAGAACTGAGAGAAGAGTACAGTCAAAAGTACAATGCATGGATGAAAGGAATAGAAGACCAAATTGTAACGGTAGACGTACCTGATATAGAAGAAGTAGTAGCTGGCTGGACCGGTATACCACTGAGAAAATTGGAAGAGACCGAAAGAGAGAAATTACTCAAACTCGAATCTGCTTTACATGAGCGTGTTGTAGGTCAAGAAGAAGCAATAAATGCCATAGCACGTGCTATCAGAAGGGCAAGAAGCGGACTAAAAGACCCAAGAAGACCTGTGGGAGCATTCCTGTTCTTGGGGCCAACTGGAGTTGGTAAGACCGAACTTGCGAAGGCATTGGCAGAATATCTATTCGGTGACGAAAAATCACTCGTTCGATTCGATATGAGCGAGTACATGGAAAAATTCTCAGTTTCAAGATTGATTGGTGCGCCTCCGGGATACGTTGGATACGAAGAAGGCGGTGCATTAACTGAAAAGGTTAGAAGAAGGCCATTCTCTGTTATACTTTTCGATGAAATAGAGAAGGCACATCCAGATGTTTTCAATATATTACTGCAAATCATGGATGATGGAAGACTGACTGACTCACAAGGTCACATCGTCGATTTCAGAAACACCATCGTCATAATGACGAGTAACATCGGTGGTAGTGAGATCGTATCTTCGAAGAAAAATTTGGGATTCGTTGAAAACGAAACGTACGAACAAGACTTCAGCGAGATGAAAGATAAAGTCATCGATGAAGTGAAAAAAGTATTCAGGCCTGAATTCATAAATAGGGTAGATGAAATAATCGTCTTCCATAAGCTTACAAAGGAACACATTGAACAAATCATAGAGATATTGCTCAGAGACATAAGAGCAAGACTTTCAGAGAGAGAGATAAATCTTGTCTTATCACCTGAAGCAAAGGAATTTCTAGTGAACGTCGGCTACGATAGTGTCTATGGTGCAAGACCATTGAAGAGGGCAATCCAAAGGTACATTGAAGACCCACTTGCAGAAGAATTGTTGCGCGGTGATATAGAATCTGAAAGCGAAGTTCTTGTAGTTCCAGAAGGTGAGAAACTTACGTTTATCAGCCAAAAGAAAGAGACACAGAAAGTCTAACAATCTAAAAATCTATAAACTTTTTGAAACTGTTCAATAACGTATGAATGTAACATATGAATTTATAGATTAGATTTTTGGAAAGGGAATCAAATGGCAAAACAGAAGACTGTCTATGTCTGTGATAAATGTGGATATGAGTCACCAAAATGGTTTGGCAGATGTCCTGTTTGTGGAGAATGGAACACAGCAAAAGAATTTCAATTGAAGAATGTTGATACTGAATCCAAATCGATAAGAAGCAATGAAACGGGGATGGATGAGCCTCATCCCCGTTTTGTTGATGTAAATAAGGCTTACGAGACATTGGAAGAATCACGAGTTAGGACAAATTTGCCTGCATTAGACGACATCCTTTCCGGTGGAATAGTCAAAGGGCAAGTGATGCTTTTAGGTGGCGAGCCTGGTGTAGGAAAGAGCACGTTGGCACTGCAAGTGTGCGCATCGATTGTTAAACATGAGAAAGAGAAGGTTGTATATTATATCTCTGGTGAAGAAAGCATAGCACAAGTAGCACTTAGAGCAAAGAGACTCGGCATAGCAAATTCAAACATCTTACTCTCATCAGAAACGCAGATAGAAGAAGTTCTCAATGGAATAGATATTGAGAAGGCAAAGATGATAGTAATAGACTCCATTCAGACGTTGAGTAGTGTAGACATAGATTCCCCAGTTGGTGGAGTTGTGCAGATAAGAGCCGTCGTAGAAAAAGTAAGGATCTTTTCAAAAAAGTATGGCATACCATCATTACTCATAGCGCACGTTACAAAAGAAGGTGCCATAGCAGGTCCAAAACTCGTTGAACACGTCGTCGATACAGTTGTATACTTTGAAGGCGAGAGAACGACAGATTACAGAATATTGCGAGTTCAAAAAAACAGATATGGGCCAAGCGGTGAGATATCAGTCTTTCAGATGACTGAAAATGGTCTCGACAGCTTATCAGACGATGCACTGGTAAACCATTCACAGACACCTGGGAATGTCTTAACTAGTGCTTACGAGGGCAGCAGACCAATTAACGTTCAGATACAAGCGCTCGTATCTCGAGTGAAAGTAGCCTCGGGAAGAAGGATATCGCACGGTGTTGATGTAAGAAAGGTCATAATCATCTCGGCGGTATTATCAAGACATTTAAACATTCCACTTGACTTTCACGATATATACATAAATGTTTCAGGTGGCATAAATATTACGGACTCCGGTTGCGAACTCGCAATCGCAGGTTCAATCCTTTCATCTTTTCTCGATGTATACGTTGGTGATACATTTATGGTAGGCGAGATTGGATTAGATGGAAGTGTGAGACCAACGGTAAACATAGCAAGAAGGATAGAAAATGCAAAGAAACTGCCAATCAGTACTATATTGATACCATCGCACGCAGAATACAACGGTACTTCAAAGAGTAAGTCGAGTAATAAAGTAGAGAGGGCAGAAAAGATGGAAAAACTGGAAAGGATTGACAATGTTCGACGATTGTTCAATTACATGTTGGATCTGAAGAAGGGGGTAGAATGATGTGGAAATACAAGATTTTGCTGGATAGTACATCCGATTTCCCAAAAGAGCAATTACAACCATGGGATGTAGATATAGTACCGCTTTATCTTACATGGCCGGATGGCACATCTGAAAAGGATGATACGCGTGATTTTGAAGAACTTAAGAAATTTTACGAGAAGTTGAAAAGTTCAACAGAGCTGCCAAAGAGTTCCCAGCCTACCGTTGAAGACTGGAAAGCAAAGTATTTAGAAGTAAAAGAGCAAGGGTACGATGGAATATTGGTTATCACCATCTCGAGCAATATGTCAGGTACATTCAATTCCGCTTCTCTGGCTGCCCGTGAGGTAGATTTCCCAATCAAAGTTGTTGATTCGAGGCAAGCATCGACCGCTATTTCCCCTATGGCAAGGTTTGCAAGGGAACTATTCGATAAAGGTGATGATTTGGAAACAGTCGAGGCAAAATTGAGAAATGCAATGGCAGAAAAGAGATTTGGGGCATTCTTCTACGTTTCCGATTTCAACTTCCTTGTCAAAGGAGGAAGAGTGAGTAGATTCACAGGATTCGTTGGATCTGTATTAAAAATTAGAGTTGCAATTTACATAAACGACAATGGTGAGATGGTACCATTTGGACGTGCGCGGGGATTCAGAGCTGTGCTTGAAGAAGTGCTTAAAAAGACGCAAGAGCAAGGGTTCAAGCCAGGTGATACGGTAGACATATACCTCGTAAGCTGTGACAACATGGAAGAATTGAAAGAGATAGAAGAAGTATTGAAAGGTGTATACAATGTCAAGAATGTTTATTATACGCCAACCGGAAAGGTCATCTCCACTCATGTAGGCCCCGGCCAGGCAGGATATGGAATAGAAAGGTACTAAAAATAGCAATATTATAGTACTTATAAGCATCATGTGAGGTGATAAACTTGTCAGATTCCACATTCAACACACTTGAAGAATTCAAAAAATTCAGAGAAAAGATGAACGAGGAGATCTTGGCGCGTGGAACAACGAATACGAAGAGATTCTGGGCACTCGATGGTGCTGTTTACAACGAAGGTGCGCTCGATTCCAAAACAAAAGAACTGATGGGGCTGGTTGCCTCTATGGTACTTAGATGCGACGATTGCATCACATACCATATGATTAGATGTGCACAGTTAGGTACAACAGACGAAGAATTCTTCGAGACATTCGATGTTGCACTCGTTGTAGGTGGTTCTATAGTCATTCCGCATCTTAGAAGAGCAGTTAACACACTATTGGAAATTCGGAGGATCCAACTGAATGGCGAGAGTATTTCTCTTTGATGGAACAGGATTACTGTATAGGGCGTATTTTGCTGTTGATCAATCACTTTCTACAACCACTGGCATTCCAACAGGTGCCCTCTTTGGTCTTACACGCATGCTCATTAAGTTTGTCAAAGAGAACATAGAAATAGACGAAGACTACTGTGCGTTTGTAATTGATGTCAAAGGTGGCAGCACTTACAGAAAAGAATTGTTCGAACAATACAAGGCGCACAGACCAGAAACACCTGAACCATTGCTAAAACAAATTGAATACGTGAGTGAACTCGTCGAATCGTTCGGCATAAAGTTGCTAAAACAAACTGGTTACGAGGCAGATGACATAATAGCAACACTGGTAAAGAGATTCAAGGAACAAAAAGAGTTGTACGGATTCAGTGAGATAAACATCGTAACTAGTGATAAAGACCTACTCCAACTTGTTGATGAAGATGTCTCCGTCTGGCGAGTTGAAAGAGGCGTAACTGACATCAAGAAATATACAGCCAAGGAAGTGTTTGAAAAGTACGAAGTGACTCCAGAACAGATTAGAGACTATCTCTCACTCGTTGGAGATACGTCAGATAATGTGCCCGGAGTTCCCGGTATCGGTGAGAAAACGGCTGCAAAGATACTCAAAGAATTTGGTACAGTAGATAACGCATTAAAAAATGTCGATAAATTACCTCCAAAAGTAAAAGATGCACTATTGAACAATGCTGAGCAACTTGAACTGAGTAAGAAATTAATCGAACTAGATACAAAAGTACCGATAGATGTTGACTTAAAAACATTACTGTACAAAGGATACAATGACGCAATACTACTTGAGACACTCAAAAAATTCCAATTCTCAAGCGTTATAAAAGAGTTGCAACTCACGAGTGATTTGATGAAAACGGCAGAATATAAGATCATATCAAGCGAGGCAGAGTTAAACCAACTGTACGAAGAGATCCAAAAATCGAATAAAATATCCATGGACTTGGAGACAAGTGCATTAGACCCATTTA
>DPXZ01000115.1 GCA_003526765.1 Fervidobacterium sp. | reverse complement strand
CTCCTTCTTCATATCCAAACTTATCTAAAACTTACCCAAGGCATCTGTGATTTAGAATTTAGTACAGATTCCCTATCGAGTGATGTTCTTTATCTTGGTTGATCTTGGTTGCAGGTTCAATGCACACAATTTTATACACAAATGGGGGGATACCCCCCCAGATTAGTCAATTTCACTTATCGAAAAGTTTGAAAATGAATCATTCATCGAGAGGTTCGAACATATCTTTGCCTATTCCGCAAACTGGACATGTCCAATCATCTGGGAGATCTTCAAACGGTGTGCCAGGGTTGATTCCTGAATCGGGATCTCCTACTTCTGGATCATAAATGTAACCGCAAACTGTGCATCTGTACTTCATATTTCCACCTCCGTTTTCTGTCAGTGATAAGATTATACCACAAATTATCCATTTTTTTCAACGTGGTCTTATGATATCCTTAGTATATACTATAGATTAGTATAGATTAGCTACATTTCAGCAAAAACAGATAGACTATTATAGACTATCAGTAGAGGATTAATAAACCATTATGGGAGGAATTGTTAAGCCATGGATGATTTAAAAATACCTTACTTGGGCGTTGAGAGGCCTGTTATAGTTATAGATGATGAACTTTTAACTTTCAAGTACAACGGTGAGAGTTTTCTAGTGCACAGGAGATATTTGGAAGATTTATCGACGTTAGCAGAAAACTGGTTGAGCAGGCAAGCTGCTATATATATTCCAACTAGAGTGAGATTTTTGTCTACAAGAGTGGGAATAACCAAATACAAAAGAATCAGAATTTCCAACGCAAGATCAAGGTGGGGATCTTGCTCATCCAAAGGTACTCTGTCTTTCAACTGGCGACTTATCATGGCACCGGTTGGAGTAATAGATTACGTTATCATACATGAATTGGCACATATAGTTGAGATGAACCACAGTAGAAACTTTTGGAAGGTTGTTGGTAGGATAATGCCTGATTACGCAGATAAACGCAAATGGCTAAGGATGTATGGGCACAAGCTAATGATGTTCAATGTAAAAAGTTGATTTATCGATGAACTCACCAAGGAATTCTGCCAGGCCCAGCGTGTTTCTTCAAGATCGACTTTGCCTCTTCAATGACGAATGCATCGTCACTGTATACCACCACCCCGCCTTTTGAAAAAGGCTTTTTGACCTGTATTTCTCCATCGCTGATATACAAGATCGAATTCAGTAGTATTTGTTTTCTGGTATCCTCACCGCTGTGCACATCTATTGTCCAGTAGAGAGATACGGGTCCACCGCTTAGAAATACGTATCCATCTTCGCCTTCAACTATGAACGTTGCTTTGTACTTCAAGTTTCTAAGTAAATTCGCCTTTCCCTCGTCTTCGACGATTACGGGATATGTAAGCTTTCTCGTAACGAGAGACGAGATCAAATAAGTATCCATCTTTCCTCTGCCATCAAAAATTGGAATGATACCAGCTGCAGTTAAACCTGTTGCAAACTTGTCGTACAGATCAGCTGTGATAAAAGGTGATTTGTTGACTCTGTAAAAATAGTCATCATCGTCTATACTGAGTGTATCGAGCGGTCCCAAAACATAGTAATCGTATCCTTCACTTTTGAGTAGACTCCCCACGTACTTTCCCAAATCTGTTGCCAGTGAAAGGTTCCCCATACTTCCCAGAGTAAGCAGAGAGACATCATCAACAATCTCTTCTAATCTGGTTGTACAGATTTGAATTGTTGAATTTGGAGAGTTAGCAAAGATACTCAGGGAAAAACTTAGCAAGAGCAAAGAGAACGCCATTTTCTTCATTAGATTTACTGACAAAATCGGCCACCTCTTTTAGCCTTGGTACAGCATTTTCTACGGTGATCTTCATTCCAGCCACATCGAACATGAATATATCGTTCTCGTTGTCTCCAAACACGATTGTAGAATTGAGATCAAAGCCCAAGTGATCAGCCAAGAATTTCAAAGCAACTCCCTTGTTCGTACCTTCCGGAATGATGTCTAGGAATATCGAGAAACTCTTGAATGCATTTGCCTTATCGTTGAGTTGAGCCTGCAACACTGGAACAACCGCGTCAAGTACTTGCTGTTCACCAACTGCAAGGAGTTTTATAGGTTCTTTGAGTTTTTTCAAATCATCGACTAGAGTATACGGCACATCTGCGTGTTTTGAATATAGTCTTATCTCGTCATCATCTTTTTCACTGTAGAGAATATCGTCAACATAGCTATGCACATGAATATGTCGCTCTCTGAAAAAGTCTATCACCATGTGTGCAACATCCAGTGGGATAGTCTTTTCGTATATGAACCCTTCATTCGGGACGTACACAACCGCACCGTTGTACGATATTATCGGGAAGGCATTACTCGTTCCAAAAACGTTGTCTATCATCTTCTTGGCAGAAATATGCATTCGACCTGTTGCAAAAACAACTTTGTCGCCTTTTGCGACTATCTTCAAAATTGCATCCCTAGTCTCTGATGGAAATTCATTCTTTGAATTCAATATCGTGCCATCCAAATCAAAGACAAATACTTTCTCTTCGGTCATAAAGCCCCTCCATTTGATAATGTTTTCAATTCTCTCCATTTATGCCACATACTTACAAACTCATCGTTCGTTAGTTGTTCAGGCCTTGCACTTGGGGATATACCATCGAGCATTTCTTCAATCATCGATTTATCAAGACCGATAGCTCTTAAATTGTTGTAGATCGTCTTTCGCTTTTGGCCAAAACACGATGAAACAAAATCCCAATAACTTGAAAGCTCTTCCAAACTCATGAACGGTATCGAAGAATTCTTTTTTATTTTTAGTACGATACTATCGATTTCAGGGTTTGGTACGAAGGCACTTCTCGGAACTATCATCACCTTTTCGAGATCAGCCACGGTCTGAAGAACAACTGAAAGAAAACCCCGGTTTGAACTACCGGGCTTTTCTTGCAACCTTTCTCCGACTTCTTTTTGCATCATCAGGTAAAGTACATTGAAGTTCGTAAAAATCAATCGCTTTATTATAGGTGCGGTTATATAATACGGTATATTTGAAATGCACTTGTACTGGTTGGGCAAGAACGAAAGGTCCACATTAAAAAAATCTTCGAAGATCAAATGAACATTGTTGTATTCAGCCAACCTCTCTTTTAATATCGGCTCCATTCTGTTATCTATCTCAATAGCATAGACTTTAGCTCCAGTCATTGCCAAAGAAAGTGTCAAAGTTCCTGCGCCTGCACCTATCTCTAATATTGTATCATCCTTTTTGATATCGGATGCTTCGACAATTCTATTCGCATATTCCTCACTAGATAAGAAGTTCTGACCTAATGACCTTTTCAGAACTATTCCATACTTTCTTAAATAATCTGATGTTTTCAGTTATTTCTTCACCCTTTCAACTGTAATGCCATTAGAATATTCCATACTCACAATTCCAAGTTTATCCGTAGAAATTGTTATGTCGAGTCCTTCGTAACTCAAAACGTACTTTCCATTGGCTGTACGTTTTAACTGTGCATTACCAGATGCCTTTTCTGTCTTTGAGGGATCAAATAATGCCTGCGGAATTAGTATGGTAAAGACAGGACTTGGTGTCTTAAGCATCATTTCAAAATGTGGAATCACGAAGTTGTTATCCAAAATCACCATTGAACTGTTATCAAATGTGAATGTCTTGACTGATGGGTTCTTTGGGTCGTCATAGTACATATATACAGTGATTGAAATGCGATTCTGTTTGTTTGTGCCAAGTATCTTTGCAACAACCTCATCACCCGTCACAAACGTTGCTTCGTAAACCTCAAAAAGTCCAGATTTTCCATACGTTGTTCTCGTTTCGACCCTGTATTTTTCACCGTATTCCAATTCACTGACGCTTGTCCAACCATTCTTAGTATTTGCAGTTGTAATCTTACCGAGTTCCATTTGATCAACTCTCACAACGTACTCCATGCCAAAAGTCATCACTGTTGTGATAGTTAACAGCAACCCTATAAGAATGGATAATCTAAAATGTATCTTACTCACAATCATCACCTCCATCCATAGAGTACCACAGGAAGCTTAAAATTTCATTAAAAGATGATAACTCT
>DPXZ01000127.1 GCA_003526765.1 Fervidobacterium sp. | reverse complement strand
TATGATATGAAATCTTGCGAAGATTTTGCAATGGGGGATTTTGAAGAAAATTTTGAATGTGTCCACAACAAAACAGGAGGTGTAGGGTATGAAGAAAAGGTCATTTTTGTTAGTTTTAGTCTTTGTGGTCTCACTCTCTATGCTGCATACGCAAGTGCAAGTTTGTTAGGAACAACGATAGCAGGATATTATGAAACCAAATACAATCAAGTGTCATTGGATGTGTATGAAAAACTATCACTTGGAAAATTGTCACTTGAATCATGGGGTGCTATCGGTGCTAAGACGTCGGATTTATTACACTTTTCATATTTAGTAGGAGGGAAGGCCGGTTACGGTAATTTCGACCTTTCTGCGCAGTTCTTACAGCTTGGTGCAAATAAGTACGATGCAAGTTTCCAAACTGGAGATCCAAATAGCGTTGCATCTGTAGCAAATGGCTGGGCAGCATACGCTGACCTTAATTACAACATCAATGGATACAAACTGGGTGCATTTTTAAGGTACAATAGCGTATGGAATGCGTCAAACATGCTTCCATTGTATGGTTTAAAGGTTGGATACAAAGACTTTGAACTGAAAATTGGAAATGGTGATCTTATAAGCAATCTATCTGGAGAACAGAAGATAGCCATGGAACTTAACTACTACTACTCCATGGATTTCGGAAAACTGATCAGCTTCAATGCACCAGCAGCCAAACAAGTTTCAACAACCCAAACGCAGCAAGTTTCAACAACCGGATATGCATCTTTAATGGATGTTCTCCTGAGTGAAGAAGGAACTGTCTACACTGTTAAAGGAACTGTGACTTCTTCTAAGGACTTACTCGGCAAGGGTAGTTTCTACATCCAAGATGAGGCAGCCGGGCTCATGATTTATGCCCCATCCTACACTGACAGTGTGAGTATTGGAGAAGTTGTTGAAGTCACAGGAAGCACCAAACTGTGGAATGGCATGATAGAACTTGTTGCTACTCAAGTAAAAAAACTAGGAACTGGTCAACCTACAGCAGATGTGTTAATGAGCCTTTCGAAAACTACTCTCGGTAGTTTGGTTTACGTTGAAGGTACAGTTAAAAGCAAGGGTAACTTCGATTTCATTGTCGATACCGGAGATTTCTCAGTAAAAGTCTATTTGACAAAGGGTACAAATATCAACATATCAAATATAAGTAACGGTACAAAGGTTAAAGTCACAGGTATATTGAGCCTTTACAATGGAGAATACGAGATACTTCCAAGAAGCCAAGACGATATAGTGATCATTGAATGAAGCAATAGCAAAGATACTAAATAGTGCCGCCGATAATACCGGCGGCATTTTCTGAAATAAAAGAAATCATTTTTGAAAGGAATGAAACTATGGATGTCAAAAGGCTGATACCACTTCTATTTTTTGCTTTTCTTTTCACATTTTCTTCTTGTATGCAAACAAGTATTCCTATCCAAACGGACTCCGATGTTATTGAAATAAATCAACCACTTGAAGATGTTGATATTTCGTACGTCATAGATGGGGACACATTCAAGCTTGTTGGAAGTGATCAATCCATTAGAATTGTTGGGATTGACACTCCAGAAATTCATGATTCAAGCAAGCCTATTGGCGAATACGGTGAAGAGGCAAAAGAATACTTCGAGGACTTTGCACAGGAATACGATGTGTATATAAAAAAAGTTGGCACGGATACTTACGGTAGAACATTAGCATATGTCTTCGGGAAAGTTGATGAAAACGAATATGCCTTCTACGAATCTTCAGTTGTAAAGCAGGGTTTAGCAAGGCCCCTAATATATGATGACAATGCTGATCAGTACCTAACACCTAAGATTGTACAGTCCTACAATAAAGCATTTGAAGATAAAGTAGGAATCTTCTCAAAATGGGATAATGCACCGGTACTAACAAATGCACAGAATTACAAATCCTATTTGGGAAAGATAGTTTTCTTAGAAGGAAAAGTAACTAGTGTCACAAATTCCAATGGTTGGTACAACATCTACAGCGATTGGTTCAGAATAAACATTAGAGAAGAGGAATACCAATATCTCTTCAATAATTACAATTTATATAATTTGAAAGGCAAGACAGTACGTTTCTACGGTGAACTTTGGGATGAAAATGGAAGACCAGAGATCTTACTTAGAAGCCCAAATGAGATTTTGTTTAACTAATCTATTTAATCTCTCGATTTCCCCTCTCTAAAGACAGTCACGATGTACAAACCTCGGAAGGATAGTTGCAATATCGCAACTATCTTTCCATTAGAAATTCGTATTCTCCCATTACTTTGCATCACGGCAGTAGAAGATTTCGATTCGAGGAGTTCTTTCAAATCATCTATTGATATACCTCTTTCAACCATTCTATCGTACGTATGTGGCATGAGCAATGCTTCTCTTTGAAGTAACTCAATATGAAAATTCACCTGTATTAGTCAACTCCTACATAGAATACTTCTGAAACTCTTGTTAATATAAATTATACCATTTCATCGAATATTCCATCAAACCAAAATGCTTGCATCTCGAGTATTCCATTCGAAAAAAAAATTATTTTCTTCTCAACAAGAATGAATT
>DPXZ01000062.1 GCA_003526765.1 Fervidobacterium sp. | reverse complement strand
CTTTTCAATTTCAAATATCTGTACCTTTTCAGTCCAAGATTCAATTACATAATCGCCCCAATTGTCTATTTCTATGGCTTTGATTTACCCGGTTTGGCAAAGTTCATCAGAAATAGAATGGCTCAGATAGTTTTGCTGCTGGTAATATACGTCACGGTGGTATTCTTCATCTTCCTTGCGATGCCAGGCGATTACACTACGAAATTCTTGGATCCAAAAATTATGAAAAACCCAGAAATGTATGAGAAACTCAAGGAGATGTTCGGTGTAAATGACCCGTGGTATGTGAAGTACTACAAGCACATGAAGAATTTCTTCAACTTGGATATGGGTATTTCATTTAGTGAGTATCCAAGACCAGTTGCAGATATCATAGCTGAGAGATTGCCGCGCACGTTATTCCTGTTCTTGGCAAGTTCTATTCTATCTTTCTTGCTTGGTTTCGATCTTGGGAAAAGAATTGCATGGAAGAGGGGTGGATTAGCGGATAAGACTGCCACACTCGTTGGTATCGTTTTTTGGACGATATTCACTCCTTTTTACATGCTGATAATAATATGGCTATTCTCAGTCACGTTGAAATGGTTCCCATTGTCAGGTTTTATCACGCCATCGAAATGGTTTGATGCACCTTTCAATTCGCAAGATGTGTTTATAAAATTGCTCTGGACTGAGCTTTTCTTGTTAGTTGTATGGCTGGTGGGTATCATCATATCTGGAAGACTAAAGACAGTTAAGGCGAAAAGAACTGCCGTCTGGTCTTCCATCTCCGCAGGTATCGCCATCTCCGTTCTATACTGGGCAACAAATAGTATGGGAAGTTATGCGCTGGATATCGTATATCATCTCGCCTTACCTGTGATAGCACTCGTTACGTTGGGCTTTGCGGGTGATATGCTTGTCATGAGAGATACGATGTTAGAGGTGATAAGGGAAGATTACATAACGACGGCTCGAGCAAAGGGGCTTCCGGACAACGTGATCAGAGACAAACATGCGGCACGTACTGCACTTTTACCGCTGATGACCAGTTTCGTCATTGGACTTGCCTCCACCGTTAGTGGTGGCGTCATCACTGAGACGATGTTCTCATGGAAAGGTATGGGCCTTACATTGCTCGACGCAACTTTATCACAAGATACTCCGCTGGCAATTGGTTGTCTTGTGTTTACAGGTATATTAGTGCTTTTCGCACACCTTGTCGCCGATATACTATACGCAATTTTAGACCCACGCATAAGGTACTAACGAGAGGTGAGATGAATGGCAGACAACGTTCAGAAAGTTGAGAAGAAAGAATCGATTACAAAAATAAGGTTCAAGCTGTTTGTAAAGAATTTCAAGAAAAATTGGGCACTTTTCAAAGAGAGTAAGATGGGGATGTTTGGCCTTTGGGTTATAATCATCTTCGGTATCTTTGGTGCACTTTCCCCACTTGTCTTGAGTCTGGTAGACTTGAGTATATATGATCCGGTTGTGGGAATCGATGCAAGGATTTTGTCTAGCAAATACATAACCGATTATCTATCAACCCAAAATTTAGTGAAAGGTATTGAAATACCATCGGCACAACTCTGGGTCTATTCTTTTATGGATAAGGGCGAGGAGTTCAAATCGTCGATGGAAGTGCTTGTGAAAAACTCTGTCTACGAGATCATGCCCACGTATGCACCAGATAGTTTGAGGCATTTGCTCGATACAATCTCCGATAGCTATATCCCAGCAAAGGAGAGGATGTACTTCCAAAATAGTGTTTCAGAATTGGTAAACAACGGGGTTATAAAATTCTCTGCACTCTCTTCGGTAAAAGACATTGGAAATAGGGACAAATTCTCGTTCCAAGATTTTGCCGAGTTAATCCAAAAGGTTGATTACAAGACACTTGCAATGGCACTCTCACCGTACGCTGATTCAGATGAGGTGTCACGTGCGCTACTCTGGTTCAGGAGTTTGAACAGAGGAAATAGTGAGATGGTGGAAGAGTTCAGTAATATGCTCAACCAAACTTTCTCTAAAGATGAGATCATCTCAGCTCAGAATCAAGTCTTGGAAGTTGCAAAGAGTGTTGCAGATGTCAGTACAGTGAGTCAACTTTACGTGACATCTGATCGTCAACTTACCGATGTTATAGCAAACGATGTTGTGCAGGTTTCTGACCTTGTCCATGCAGCTATTTTCAACTTATTACCCGATTTGCTGGTTCTCGCAAAAGAGGATGAGGAACTGAACAAAGGGCTTGAGAATAGCAAATACAAAGACCTTATAGAAGTTGCAAAAGGGAAGTTATCCGATTTGACAAATGAAGAAGTCTATGTAGCTGCACTTTCAAAGGCAAAGACGTCTATGAAGAACGCTGAAGACGAGATGAAGGAAATAGGTTTGGATATATCGTATAAAAACACCGATGAATTCCTCGAAACCTATGCCGGTATGGAACTTGCAAAGGTATCTATAGACATAAGCAACGATTATAGGGCTAAGGTTGAAAACGAACTTGCAAGATATTCGAGCATTGCTCAGAGGGGCTTTGTTGCTGAACTAAACAATATATTCTTGAAGATAGCATCCGCACGTTCGTTCATGTCAAGCTTGTTGGGGAGAAGTGATGTACCTGATAGTTACGAAACTTTGGGGAGCAAAGTTATTGAAGTTTTGTCAGACCCAGTTTCTTCTCTCATGGCATATGCCTTTCAAGGTACGAAGAAACTCGATAAGGTTATTGCGAGCATAGAGAATTCTCAATTCGATGATTACAGAAGGCTCGATATCATAGACAAATTGAAGACGTACAAAGAACCCATCGAGGCTGTGAGATTTCTCATCGGTGAAGGAGATATAGACGATAACATATATACTTCGATGGTTGACGAACACAAGGCTTTGCTATTAGACGATAGCATATGGGATACAGTTAAAGGCGTCAGAGACTTGGAAAAAACGACAAAGACGGAGTGGTCGAAATCTGTTGCCGAGTCGAAGCTTGTGGCAATATTCAATGATCTATCGGTGAGGAACAAAATCGGAGTTGCACATCCCCTTCCGCCGAGTAGATGGCACTTACTTGGTACGGATCCAATCGGTAGAGATGTGTTCATCCAACTCATGGTGAGTACACCAAGTGAATTTCTGCTTGGAGTCTTAGCTGCATTCATAACGGTCTTCATAGGCACGATCATAGGTACGGCGTCGGCATATTACGGTGGTGCAATAGATCTTATCTTCATGCGTGTTGCAGACTTAATGATGCTCTTCCCATCTACTGCTTTCTTGATTGTCCTATCTGGATTCATGTCAATGGACCTTTTCAAACTCGCGCTTATACTTGGATTGCTTGGCGGTTTCGGCGGTATCACGCTCGTTCTAAAGGCACAAGCCCTAACTGTAAAAGTGAAACCGTACATCGATGCCGCACGTGCATCCGGTGGAAGTCACGGATACATCATATTCAACCACATAATACCGAACGTCATGCCACTATCGTTCCTATACATGATGTTCAATGTTACAGGTGCAATATTCTCGGAAGCTACGTTGAGTTTCTTCGGTTTGATGCGGGTAAGAATGTCTTGGGGTCTCATGATAAACACAGTCTGGAGTTCAGGATACTTGGGCTCTGGAAATATCGGCGCATACTGGTGGATGTGGATTCCAGCAGGTGGAGCGATCACGTTGCTCTGTTCTGCATTTTACTTCCTTGGTAGAGGCCTTGAAGAAATCGTTAACCCAAGACTTAGAAAGAGGTGATCGCTGTGGCAATCATAAAAGTTGAAGATTTGAAGATGCACTATAAAACAAAGATGGGATACGTTAAAGCGGTGGATGGCATTTCCTTTGAGCTTGAATCAGGGGAGAGCTTGGGTATAGTCGGAGAATCCGGTTGCGGAAAGACTTCTGTTTCCATGACACTTTTGAGGACTCTACCAGAGAATGCCGAGTTCATGGGCGGACATGTTTGGTTCAACGACAATGGCAAGATGGTAGACCTAACTCAACTGAGCGAGGATGAGATGAGACATTACAGATGGAAGGGAATTTCGATGGTCTTCCAAGCAGCAATGAACTCGCTCAATCCTGTTTACAAAGTTGGAGATCAGATAGTCGAGGCCATTTTAACACACTATCCAGAAACACC
>DPXZ01000042.1 GCA_003526765.1 Fervidobacterium sp. | reverse complement strand
TTCTGCAATGTAACCAAACTCCTCTTTCAAATCTACTTTACCCGGCTCCAGTTGCTCGAGATATTCCTTTCCAAGCGCGGAATAACAAAAATACTTGTACCCATCGAGCACAAGCTCGTAATCTACCTTTCGTTTAACATCGTTCAAATAATCCAAATATTCAGACATCTAGATGCCTCCTGCGCCATTGAATCGCCCAGTACTTTTCAATTCCGTGGTCTAAGACCCACGTTCAGTTCATCACTTCTCCAAGACGTATACATCACCGTATATCCTTTTTGCATCTATGTAGAACTCTACATTATGCTTCTTACTCAGTACAAAGAGCACTCTTCTACCAACCCTTGGCAAATCCACGTAGCCATCTGTGAATATTACTATTCCCTCGCTTCTAAATTGCTGTTCCGCGATATCCACGGCAGGTTGAAGGTCAGTTTCCCCACCTCCATATACCTGAAAATCTCTCCAATTTCCCAGCTTGTACTCACCGACGAACGTTACGGACTTATCGACTTGTATCACATTGAAAGAGAACTCCTGAGCAGCTATTGCCTCTATCTCACTCATGAATGCGTTGATCTCTTCTTCTATGATACTACCGCTCGTGTCTATAATCACGGTCAACTTTGGTTCGTATATGTACCTCCAACCAGGTTGGTCATCGTACCTTCTATTCGGCTTCAACGGGGTTGAATACTTATCACCTCTCAGCGACATGCCTGTGAACTTTCTCAGTGCAGTCTCCCAATTGATTATTGGCCTTGAAAGATTGATCTCAATATCCTGCTTCACACCGGAAGGTAACTCATTACCGAATAGATTAAACGCCTTGCCAACCTTCTCTTGCGTAAGTTCAATCATCATTTCGATGGGTAAATCAGACTCCTGCTCGTGACTATCCGGCAATTTGTCCCACACTGCTTCCACATCGAAACTATCGTTCTTCATGAACTCATCGAGCATATATTGATGATACTCTTCCGCTGTTCTATTGAGCATATCCATCGGTGGACTGACGAAAATCATATCGTTATCGACACCATGCCCTTCTTGAATCAACACATTGAGCGGTACACTAAATGCATCGAGTTGTGGAATAAACTGATTTATTGCGGCGTCTTTAGCTATATCCCACACCTGCTTGTCTCTCTTATCTCTTGCCTTGATGAGATAGTGCTTATTGATGAAATGCATAAGTTCGTGGAGAATCAAACCTTCCACCATCTTCACATGCTTTGCAGCGATACTCACCGGATTGTACAGAAAGACAAAATCACCATTGCGAGATATCGTAAGTGACACATTCTTTACACCGGCCTCTTTGAATTGACTACCCATCAATATATATGCATAGAACGGATTCAAATTTATCAACGAATTCAGTGCCTTTTCCATCTTTTCTATCACTAAAATGCCCCCAAACTTAATTTCTCTAAAAAATCCATGGATCAACAGAACGCGAATACCTCAAAATTCTATTCCAAACCTTGCATCAAAATATACGCTATTATCCCCTGTTATGAAAAATGACCTGTAAGAAAGCCATCTGAGCGATGTGACGTACCCAAAACCGATACTATAACCATCACCAAGATATCTCACGTTGAAATCCAATTTTGAACGAAACAGTTCATCTGTTCGGAAAGTTGGTACATTAACGTTAAACGCAGGATCATAGTAAAGATAGAATGCCGAATAGTATGCATTCACCTGAAATTTGACCCCAGCGTCCTTGATGAAATACGAAGGCGACAGATTGACATAAACCCGCCCAACTTCCATAGCAGTATCAGTCTCCATGTACTTCGTATCCAACGAAACAGGTATATCCAATTCAAAATTGTCTATGCGAAATAACGGACCCACCTTGAAAGAATAAGAACTCTCCCGAAAATCGTACCCTCCCGAGAATTTCAAACTCACGTAATTACCAGATGTCAGACTGAGCAGCATATCAAACTCGCTGTATGGAAATCCCAAAGTATATTCTATGATTCCCGTCTTATCCGTTATACCTATTCCATCCTTCGTGTTTATGAAAAACTCAGTGGCATATGCAGAACTCCCCATCAGCATAGTAAACATTACTAACGATATCGCCAAGTGCCTTAAAGAATTTCGAATATGCTTCATCCCCAACACTCCCTTAGTTGTTAAATAGTCAGATTTTCAGTAGTTGCAAACTAATTATATCACAACAAATAAGAATGAGAAAACCCCAAAGCAACGATGCTTTGGGGCTTACTCGCATTTTCATGCCATTTAATTTTCAGATGACACTTAACCTACAAAAAAGCTCACAATTGCCGGTATCAATAGATATATAGAGAAATATTTCAGATGTGATGAAACAGTCAAATACCTCATCAATGCAAGCGAGGCCAATCCTGCAACCAGTGCGCCACCAAAGCCTGCAAATGCACCAGCCGTAAATGTGACACCTTTAATTTCGAACAATCCAGCAGCCAACACTACAGGTAAACTCATGAGGAAAGAATACTTAAACGCATCTGCCCTTACCATACCAATCATCAATGCACCAATCAAAGTCAATCCACTCCTCGACACACCCGGAAGTATCGCAACTGCTTGGAATAAACCTATAACTAAGGCATCAACGTACGTAATTTGTCCCATCGTCTTGTGACCTGAAAATTCGTCTGAAATCCACAACAACGCTGCAGTTGCCAAGAAGAATACACCAACCAGCTTTTGAGAAGAAAGCGCTTGATTAACTTGTTCTTGGAAGAACACACCGATGAGCCCAGCTGGTATAGAAGAAACGATAAGCTTCAAAATCAGATCTACAGTACTTTTATCCCATCTAAAAAGCCCGACTATGAGTCCTACCACATCGTTCCAAAGCAAAATCAGAACTGCTAAAAAAGTGCCTAGATGCAAAAATGCAAAAAACGGTAATTCAGAAGGCAAACCCATCAACTTCGAAAAGAGTGCAAGGTGACCTGAACTCGAAACTGGGAAAAATTCCGTAAGGCCTTGGACGATACCGAGTATGAATTCTTTCATCATCAATATCTCCTTTCACGACTCTGTCTTTGCAAGATTAAGAATCAAAAACCAAATTACCGATAAATATCGAATATGATGCCGTTGATCTCCCCGACCTTCTCGGCCATCACAAGCGTATCTCGCTCTGCTTGGAGTAATAGCGAGGCAATGTTGTCAAGCTTCTCGTCTATCTCCTCTGCGATTATATGCAGCCTTGGCTGGGAAAGATCATAATCATACTTTCCAGAAAGTTTGTACAAGTGCTTCTCTATATACTCCAGCACTTGCTTTATGTGACTTTTGTACTTCTTCAGCGTGTTTGGAGTCGGAGAGCGGACAAAATCATTACCCGCTTCAACTACCTCCGTAACCATTTCTTCTATCGTCTTTCGTATGGCTTGTTCCTCGGCCTCTTCAAACATACCAACGAAAGAAGAGGAAGAAGAACCCCTCACACCATCTTTCTTTCCTGTCTTTTTCCTTTTTACTTCCGAACTTTTGAGTTTAGGATCGTTCACTGGTGGTTCAATCCTCATACATCCACCATCTCCATTTGCAATTTCACCTTTACTTTTCTTGCTTTTCAACTTCCTTTACCACATTTTCGGCAAGCGCTCTAAATGACAGATCAATCTCGCTCTCGCGGTAATAAAGCGTTACGGGTTTCCCTTCGTCAAGCAACTCGAGTGCCTTTGGATCCATCGGTATCCTTGCAAGCAGAGGGACATCAAATTCTGTCGAGAGTATATCAGCTCCGCCTTTTCCGAATGGATATATAATGTCATCTTTACATCGCATGTATGACATATTCTCTACTATACCAAGTACCCTTTGATTCATCGTACTAACAAACGAAATTGCCCTTCTTACATCGTCGAGTGCCACTTTCTGTGGTGTCGTAACAATGATGACACCATCTGCCTTACCAAGTGTTTGGAATAGACTCAATGCCTCATCGCCCGTCCCCGGTGGCAAATCGAAAAGCAGATAATCGAGTTTACCCCAATCTGTGTCTTCCAAGAATTGCTTTATCGCTGAATGCTTCAGTGGTCCTCTCCAGATGATTGGTTTACCTTCCTCGACTAGCATAGAGATTGAAAGTGCCTTCAAATTTGGCAAAACCTGTGCAGGTATCATCCGCTCATCTTCTCCAACGGAAGGAAGCGCATTACCACCGAGCATACGCACAACGTCAGGCCCATGAATATCCAAATCCAGTAATCCTACGTTGTAACCACTCTCCGAAAGTGCGGTAGCAAGATTAACAGAAACCGTCGTCTTACCTACTCCACCTTTGCCACTAAGCACAGCAACGAAATGCTTCACATTTTCTCGAAGCGTCGCCGCTTTACTATTCTCTGACGCATTGAATTCCATACATTCATCTCCTATCTAATTGATTACTTTTACTTCTTTTCATTCTCAATGAGTTCTTCGTAGCTATCCACCAGATAATGTGCGGCATCTTCAGGTGGAACTGGATTGATGTAAAACCCTGAACCCCATTCAAAACCTGCAATGCGCGTCAACCTTGGTATTATCTCAACGTGCCAGTGATAGTACTCCTTGCCTTCCTCAGAGACTGGCGCAGTGTGAATCAAAAAATTGTAAGGAGGATTATTCAACACCGTGTACATCCTGTGTAGTACATCCTTCATGATATGAGCAAACTCCTGTATTTCAGGCTCCGTAATCGTTCCAAAATCGTGAGAATGCCTCTTAGGAAGGACCCAAGTTTCAAACGGGAACCTTGCCGCATATGGTTCAAATGCGATGAAATGCTCATTCT
Source organism: Fervidobacterium sp. (assembly GCA_003526765.1). GTDB lineage: Bacteria > Thermotogota > Thermotogae > Thermotogales > Fervidobacteriaceae > Fervidobacterium. The sequence continues at coordinate 169 of DPXZ01000042.1, read as the reverse complement.
CCTCGATCACCCTACGTGCTTCGATCTTCTCTTGATTGATCATGTCACAAAAAACGCAGCGTTCCTTGTACGAATAATAATCCTTTGCACCATCCAATTCTTCTTGAACTGTTATTGGCACAACCGGTGTAGCTATAATCTGACTATGTGGATGGCTTAGCGATGCACC
>DPXZ01000021.1 GCA_003526765.1 Fervidobacterium sp. | reverse complement strand
AGGTGGTGGGATGGTTTAACTCCATTTTCTATGGCTTAGCCCTTATTTGGGATAGAGATCAAGGTATAATCCAAAAGTTTTTGGCATTGCCAGTCCCAAGAAGTGCTTTTGTCGTTGGTAGAACGATGGGCGCAGCAGTGAGAGGCATAAGCCAGGCTGTGATAATAATGTTATTGGCTGTTATCTTAAGAGTTGAAATCAGATGGAGTGTACTCTCAATACTTGTAACGATTGGTGTTGTCATACTTGAGGCGGCGTTTTTCAGTTGTTTTTCGATGATACTTGCATCATTGATGAAAACTAGGGAAAGATTTATGGGAATAGGGCAGGTATTAACGATGCCGCTTTTCTTCGCTTCCAGTGCTATATATCCCATTTCAATCATGCCTAAATGGTTACAAGTGATAGCAATTATTAACCCCTTAAGTTATGTAGTAGAAATATTAAGGGGCATATTAGTTACAGGTGTATATACGAACATGCTTCTCCATGTTGGCATGCTTATAGGTATGATAATCATCGCAGTGATCATAGCAACGCTGCTTTATCCAAGGCTTGCAAGCTAAGCACAAAATTCTAATACTGAACATTTGCACATCTACAAAATAAGCTGAAAAGCGGAGGTATATTATGGCTACTTTGTTATTAACCGTTATTTATTTGGCTTTCATTAGTTTGGGGCTGCCAGACTCCTTGCTGGGTTCAGCTTGGCCTGTGATGCGTAAGGACCTAGGAGTACCTTTAAGTGCTGCTGGTATCATATCTATGACTATCTCATTTGGGACGATTCTTTCAAGTCTACTTAGTGGAGTAATGATCAAGAAACTTGGAACAGCAAAGGTTACGTTCATTAGTTGTCTTATGACTGCAGCAGCACTACTTGGCTTCTCATTCTCAAATTCAATGATTTGGCTCTTCCTACTTGCAATCCCACTTGGACTCGGTGGTGGATCAGTCGATTCTGCTCTTAACCATTACGTAGCTGAGAATTACAAAGCTCACCACATGAATTGGCTTCATAGCTTCTGGGGTGTAGGTGCAACTGCGGGACCTGCAATATTGTCCTACTACATTGGAAATGGAAGTTCGTGGAGATTAGGATATAGGACAGTATCGATCATCCAATTCACAGTTGCAGCGATCCTATTTGCTTCACTTCCATTATGGAAACGTGTCGAAGAAAGTAGAAAAGCAAGTATCGCTCATAGTGGTCCAAGTTCAGCATCGAAAAGCCATCAATCACAAGCAAAGAACAGGAGAAATGGAAGAGGTGGGGTCTTTGGCATCGGTGGAGTTACACAATCTCTGCTTGCCTTCTTATTCTATTGCGGTGCAGAAGCCACAGTTGGATTGTGGGGTGCAAGTTATCTAGTCGGCACGAAAAGCCTTAGTGCCCAAGTAGCCGCTGGCTGGGTCTCACTTTACTATGGAGGAATCACCGTTGGCAGGATAATCTCTGGGTTCATAACGATGAAAGTCTCGAACAGATTTCTGATATTGTGGGGTCAACTCATTTCTCTCATAGGTGTCTTGATACTTTTATTACCTCTACCTGCCATATTCTACATGGTTGGTCTAATACTTATCGGTCTTGGATTTGCACCAATCTTTCCAGGTCTCATTCACGAAACGCCAGCTCGATTTGGAAGTGAGAACTCTGCAAAACTTATCGGATATCAGATGGCTACTGCGTACGCAGGAACAACACTTCTTCCCCCACTATTCGGTCTAATTGCAGCACGCACGACCGTGGCTTTATTCCCACTTTTTGCTCTGTCTTATGTTGTTTTGATGCTCTTGTGTACTGAGACGGTAAATCACATACTGCGCAAGCAAAGCGCTGTGTAATAAAACAAATCACCCAAACTCTAATAAAAACAACGCCTCTTTGATCATCTCCAGGGGCGTTTTTTGTTGATCATAATGCGGCATGGAATAACACTTCTGAAGAACCTGACAGCAACATAGTACGGAAAATGATGATAAAGTTAGATTCAAGAAGGAAGAACATATATATCCATGTATATACAAGTATATCCATATTAAATCGGATTAGAAGTATTTGTTTATGTCAAGCAAAAGGGTTAAAATACGACTGATGGTTGGTCTTATGTCCATTGTGACTAGGTAAATTCCGTGTAAGTATTTACAGTGGCTAAAACTATAACATTACTTGGGGGTGAGTTTATGAGAAGGTCAAGTTTTCTGGTATTCAGTGTACTCTTGATTCTATGTACTGTAAGTTCTTTGTTCGCTGCTGTAGAGATTACGTTTTGGCATGGTCTTGCTCGAGATCCTGACAAGAGCAGTATAGACAAGATCGTAGCTGATTTTGAAAAGGAGAACCCCGGTATCAAAGTAAAAGTTGTCATAGTTCCAGCAGCTGAGACTGATTCGACAAAGCTATTGACAGCAGTTGCAGCTGGTACAGGACCTGATATTGTCTATATTGACAGATTTACAGTTCCACAAAGAGCTGCCTATGATGTGTTAGAGCCTATGAACGACTATCTGCAGAAAAATGGTGTAGACATTGCTAATTTCATGAAAGAATTCTATGATTTTGCTGTGCAAGAATGTATGTTTAAGGGGAAGTACTATGCACTTCCTTTCGACACAGATGTGCGTGTTATGTTGTACAACGTTGCAATGCTTAATTCAGTCGGTCTAAAGGAACCACCGAAAACTATTTATGACTTGATGAAAGTAGCAGAGAAACTGACAAAGGAAGGAAAGAAAGGACAATACAACACTGTTGGGTTTATTCCTTGGTACGCTCAAGGTTGGCCGTACACTTGGATATTTGCATTTGAAGGTAATGTGTTCGATGAAAAGACTGGTAAATTTGTCTTTGCAACAGATCCAGGGGTTATAGAAGCCTATAAATGGCAGAAAAGTTGGGCAGATAGGTTTGGGTACGAAGCACTTAATGCTTTTGGTTCAATGCAGATTGGTGATTTGAATCCATTTACAGCTAGTAAACTTGCTATGATAGTTGATGGAAATTGGACTATATCAGGCATCAAATTATTCGCGCCTAAGGACTTTAAGTATGCTATTAGTGGTATACCAACAAAGTCTGGAAAATCTGTTACTTGGGCAGGTGGATGGAGTTTAGCAATTCCAAAAGGTGCAAAGCATCCCGTAGAAGCTGCAAAATTTGCTGTATATATGGCAACAAAAGGACAGGTACAGTATGCGGTGGATACATTACATTTACCAACATATAAGAAGGCAACAACAGATCTTCTTAGGGCAGACCCATCTCAAAAACCGTTTATAGATCTTTTGGAGAACGCAAAATGTCGTCCTCCACTTCCGGTAGGTGCACTTTTGTGGGATAAGTTGGTGGAGGCAAGAGACAATGTTCTGACAGGCAAAAAGACTGTTCAAAAGGCACTTATGGATGCTCAGCAAGAGGT
>DPXZ01000066.1 GCA_003526765.1 Fervidobacterium sp. | reverse complement strand
TTGTCCTTCGGCATGAAACCAACGAAATAGAATCTATTACCGCCGAAACCGCTAAGTGCGACTGCACTAGTTAATGCACTCGGCCCCGGTACTACTTCTACCCTTATTCCCTCTTTATAACATCTCTCAATCAAATTCGCGCCCGGGTCTGAAATAACTGGCATGCCTGCATCGGAAACTTGGGCAATATTCTTTCCCATTTTCAGAAACTCTATGATTTTGTCCATCTTTCTTGTTGAATTGCGTTCATTGAATGAATCAATCGGTTTTGAAATTTCAAAGTGACTGAGAAGTTTTAATGTTCGTCTAGTATCTTCGGCAATTATAAAATCGACACTTTTCAATACCTCGAGTGCCCTTAGAGTAATATCGGACAAATTACCGATAGGCGTACCTACAACGTACAACTTACCTCCAAGTATTCCTTCATTTGTTAACGTTTCCATACAAACATACCTACCATTCCATTTGCTTTACTAATTATTTCATCAAACTGCCCGTCCTTTAGTTCCTTTGCCCTTCCAAAATACTTCTCGAAACTGGATTTTAGGGCATAGGCTATTTCATCCATAGGCTTCTCAACGTAACTATACAACCCTATGAGTGGAATATCCAAATGTTTTGTACTCTTGAAACATTGCTTTATCTCGTCATGTGGTATAAGCACAATGGAACCATGCTGTAAAATGTACCTTTGAGTCCGAGTTTGCGCACTACCTATCACTTTTATATCATTCAGAGCAACCTCATAGATTGAAGGCACTTGGAAGCAAACACTACTCACAGGCTTTCTATGCCCTTCAACGATTTTTACCGGATACCCTATATCGTTCAAGCCATCGACGATGATTCCAGAAAGCAAATTGTATAGCTCAAGCACCTTCGTATCGAAGAGATCATGCGTACTTGGAATGATAACGGAATAAGTTAGCTCATCCCAATGAAGAACAGCTCGACCACCGGAAGGGCGGCGTACCACATCAAAACCACTCTTTCTTATATAATCTTCATCTATATCAGCACCGTCCTGATGTTTTCCCAAAGACAAAGTTGGACGTTCCCAAGTATAAAACCGAAGGAAGACGTCATCTGTCAACTCACCGATAGCAACGTCGATGGCCATGTTCAATGCACCAGGATAATCGTAAGTCTCCATATAGATCAAAGATATCACCTTCTGAACTTGAACTTACAAATTCAGATACCTTCATCTCAATTTCTTCGTCAACAAGAAGATTGGATTTGCAACTACAACTATTATAACCTTTATTATATATTGAGACAATATCATCGACCAAAGTCTTGGATAAACTCCGGTAAATGCAACAAATGTGAATACAATCGTATCGAAAAGCTGCGCAATCAAAACTGAAACGAGATTTGCGACAAACTTACTCTTCAAAAGCTTAGAATTAAAGATATAGTAATTCAAAAATTGTGATGCACCATATGCACAAAAACTCGCCAATGTAAATCGCCAGTTCATACCGAGCAGTAACCTGTATGCCTCTCCCCTATCGATCGACTCTGCAGGCATGAAAAGTCCCAACAACACCAAACCGCTTGCAACTGCTTGTGCAAGAAATCCCATCCATATCAGATAACTTGAGTACTTTTTGTCGAGTATGTCGGAAACCATATTTGAAAGTATGAAAGTAAACGTATAGCTCAGTATCGATGCCGGAAATACGAAAACACCAATCTTGACGATCTTTGCAGCAATAACATTTGATACAACTATACCGGTTACAAAGAGTGTTGTGAGAATCATCAACTTTCTCTCAACATCAGCCTTTTCTGTACTGATTTGTGACGTACCAAACTTGCTCATCAATAATTCCTCTCCTTTCAACATCTATTATGAATTCTATTCTTAATGTACAGAATGTACAGATAATTGCTCGTATTCAGTTTTCAAGGCAAGATATTATACTCTAAACGTCCTTTGAATGATTTTTTTGGACACAAAATTTAGGGTAATTGTTACCGAATATTAACCACTTAACATAGCAATATGATATATAATATTGACCGTATTACTGACGTTTTTTGTATACTTAAGTAATCATGAGAATATAAATGGTTAGTTTTTGATCATTTAAGTGCACAAAGACACATCTGAAAATTGACGTAACATCGATGAATAAATATATTCCAACAAAAAAATATTGCGGGGAGGGATTTGTATGAAGAGTTTGGGAAGACATCTTATCGCTGAATTCTACGATTGCGACAGAGAAAGACTTGATGAAGTTGACGCAATTGAGTTTCACATGAAACAAGCAGCATACGAAGCTGGTGCAACGATAGTTGATACCTCTTTTCACCGATTCCTTCCCTACGGGGTGAGTGGAGTTGTGGTTATAAGCGAGTCGCATCTCACAATTCATACTTGGCCAGAATATGGGTATGCGGCAGTTGACCTATTCACTTGCGGGGAACACGTGGATCCTTGGAAGGCGTTTTCTTATTTGAAGAAGTATTTCAATTCCCAAAGGGCACACGTTGTTGAACATCTCAGAGGAATTTACGACGAAATAGGTATCCCGGAAAACTCGCCTCATAAGCCATTTGTAGGTGATTTCGAGAAATTTGTGAGAGCTCTCTGACCTGTAAATCTA
>DPXZ01000092.1 GCA_003526765.1 Fervidobacterium sp. | reverse complement strand
TTTGATAGAATTTCAGATGCAAGTGCCTTTGTTCCTTCTTCTTTGGCAAGGTCCAACTTTCCTGCGTATTGTGAATCTGGATGTATTACAGCTAATGTTCCGTAAACTAAAGATACATATCCCGCTTTTCCAACTTTGAGCTTTGAAACCATATTTTGCAGCTCTTTCAATGGATACACACCTACAAGTACACCGATGATGTTCTCAGAGAAGTCATAAATAGCTGCGGCAACAAGTATCGTGTTTTGACCATTGTACACATACGGTATGTAGATATCAACCTTCTTCTTTCCACCGAGGATATCGTTGACGATCTGTTTTGGAAGGTCTACTTGAACAATTCCATCTTTTGAAACTACCCTCATGTCGGAAAGTACCACATACGTTTCAAGAAAACCTTTCGCATTCAAAGCACTGTACGCATTTCTCACACCCCAACTCAATTGAGACATCCCAAGTTCATCGGTTATGTTTGTCATATAAGGTGAGATTGCACCACTGAATGAATAGTCGGAAAGTGGCTTTGTGATGTTGTCCAAGTACACTTCTACATCCTTCTTGACAGATGTCAATACCAATGACTGAATTTGGGTAGCTGAATCCCTAGCAATAGATGTTGAAACTACGACTGATACTAATATACTTACAAATGAGGATGCTATACCCACCAGCACAATTGATAGTATCAGCTTTGTTCTTAAACTCATTTGGACACCTCCTCCGCTATTATCGATCGCACGTTTTGAAAATCATCACCAAAAAATTTATCAGGACTTGGAGTTATGTTAAACTTTCCCAGGAAATTTTCGATATTTTCAGAACTTCTCAGTGGGCGTCTGAACTCTAAAGCAACTTTTGAAAGCATTGTCTCTATCGTTAACAATGATACCACATTTTCGAATACTCTAAACAATTTTCTCACTGCATTTGCACCCATGCTTACATGATCCTCTTGGTATGCAGATGTAGGGATGCTATCTGCACTCGATGGGTGCGAGAGTGTTTTATTTTCATTACAAAGAGCAGCAGCTGTGTATTGCCAAATCATGTATCCACTGTTCAAACCTTCCTCACCTGCTGCCAAAAACGCAGGTAAACCTTCATTTATCTTTGGATTCACGAGTCTGTCTATTCTTCTTTCTATCATGTTACCCATGGAGGTCAACGCTATTGCTAGATAGTCAGCGCAGAGGGCGATAGGTTCACCATGAAAATTCCCGCCACTGATGATTTCATCATCAAATACAAGAGGATTATCTGTGGATGAATTGATCTCCCGAGTCACAACTTCTTTTATCCAGTTTACAGTATCGTAGACTGTACCGTAAACTTGCGGTATTGTTCTCAATGTGTACGGATCTTGGACTTTAGCACAATTTCTGTGACTCTCCCTTAATTCACTGTTGCTGAGATTGTCTCTCAACATCTGCGCTATCTTTATCTGCCCCGGATGAGGTCTGCAAAGTTGTACCCTTTCATCGAACGCTGCAGGTGTCCCCAAAAGCACGTCGACGGAAGCTGAAGCAGTCAAGGTAGCGAGCTGTATGAATTTTTCAACATCTCTTATGAGTAACGCAAGGTGAGCTGCCATGAACTGAGTACCGTTTATCAAACTCAAACCTTCCTTTTCCTCAAGTTCAACTGGGACGTAATCTAAGGAAGACATCTCAACGAATTGCTTGTTGAAAAACGCTTTTCCTTCTCCTATCAATGCCATCGCAACATGTGCGAGTGGCGCCAAATCACCGCTTGCCCCAACAGAACCTTTTTCTGGAACAGCGGGTGTTATTCGCTTGTTCAAAAGCTCAATCAATTTCTCCACTATGATAGGCCTAACGCCACTGTACCCTTTTGCCAAGGCATTTGCGCGTATGAGCATCATTGCCCTAACTATGTCTTCTTTTAAATATTCCCCAACACCAGCAGAGTGGGATAATATTATGTTTCTTTGTAATTCCTTTAACTTCTCTTTTGAGATTCTGACGTTTGCCAAAGCACCGAAACCTGTGTTAACACCGTATATTGGTTTCCCTTCGGAAAGAAATCTCTCCACTATACTGCGGCTTTTCATCATCTTTTCGTAAGCAGATTTTGAAATACTCACATTTTCGTACTTTCGTGCTACTTCATGCACTTGTTCAATTGTTAGGTCATCGCCATTTATCGTAATCATAGTTCGCTTCCCCTTATTTCCTGTATCTTTTCCCCTTCTACAAAACGTGCCATGATGTATAGCAAATCAGAAATACGATTTAAGTACTTGATTACTTCGGGACGAATTCTCTCTTCTCTCGATAATGTTACAACCAATCTCTCCGCCCGTCTAGCGATCGTTCTGCAAACATCTAAATGTGCACTTGCAATTGTCCCTCCGGGAAGTGCAAATGAACTTAGATTCACTAATTTCTCGTAATCATGAATAATATCTGTAAGCTTGTCAATTTCTTCTTCCGATATGAGTCTCACGAAATTCTCGCCTTTAGCCAACTCAGCAGCTAATCTAAACAGTGTTTTTTGAATCTCTTCAACAATCTTCTTCTCTTTTTCAGGCAAGTGATGCTTAGCTAGTCCAAGAAAGGAATTCAACTCGTCGACTGTTCCATAAGCTTGCACTCTAATGCTGTCTTTCAAAACACGTTCACCATTAGCGAGACTTGTCTCCCCAGAATCACCTGTTTTAGTTGTAATAGACACTCAAACACCCCCATATTTGCAACATTATCTAAAGAATATTCTACAACAATTCGAGACGCTATTCAAAAACCAACGATGTCAAAAATAGTAAGTATATATTCCTATGGATATCGCAACTACAGATTTTAACTTCAATCATCGTTTTTGCAAAATAATCTTGCATAGCAGACCATATTCTCGAAATTCCCATTGTTGTTTACGTAACAATGTTTCGTCCCCTCGTATTCAAAACCGTTTTTTTCGATAATTCTTCTCATTGGCTCGTTTCTTTCTAGTGTTTGCACTTGTATTCTAATTGCACCAACTTGCCTTGCCCACTCTACACCAATTTCAAAGAGTTTGCTTCCAATCCCTTTTCTCTGATATGTGCTCAGTACTTCAAGACCAATTTCAGCAACATGAGCTAATTTTGCTTTGCTATCTGAGAACCATACCCATAATTGCCCGACTATGTTTTTGTTGTCTTCGACAACGACAAAGAGCCTTTTATCATTTCTCAGCCAGCTGTCGATCCATAACTTCATGCCTTCTAGTGATATCTCATCTGAAGTTGCCAGAATTGTATCACAGCACGATGCGATATTCTTCCTCATTTTGTATGCACTTGTGGAATCATCAATTGTAATTTCTCTTATTATGTAATCATTAAAAGCCATTGGCAATGTCACGTTATGCATCACGTCTCCTACTTAGAGCACCTAAAACTTTAGATTAATTTCAAAAATACTCACACGCTAGTTAGCTTTACCATTGTTTGGCCTGAGTTCAACGATCTCAAGATCTATGTATTCTTTTACGCTTTCCAAGAGCCTTATTGCGTCTATGACAGTATCTTTTGTAGCTATGACTCGCAGATAGTCACCTTCGAAACTTCTAATGTTCATGATATTATCTTCAGCCTCGAGTATGTAGTTCAGCATGTGTACATTCTCCCTTTCCATCTTGACAATGATGTCGTACTCAGAAATCTCCAGCTGAGGGATTCTATTGTTTTTAACATATCTATTGCCCTTTTCATTCTCACTCACTTTTAAAATCACCGCTTTCCTTTTTTTCTTCATCGAACATTGTTCTTATCTGGCATGGTGTGATCTTTTTTCGTGGCTGATGAATAAATTCTCTGAATTTTTCTACTACGTCCTTTGCCTCGCCTTCTACAAGAAATCTTGCAAAATCGGAAAATCTTCTCACCGTCTTATCACTAAGGTTGAAATATATGTTCCACGCAGCTTCAACTGCTTCTTTCTCATCCAGAGATAGAATCTCACAGAAGAACACCCTAACGGCATTCAGATGTGCGTTTTCGATAATTGCTAGTCGCTTTCCTTCTTGAGTAAGTGATATACCGCCGCGCCTTTCATAATAGATCAGTCCTGCTTCTTCAAGCTTTGTCAAAAATTGTTTTGCAGAAGGCATTTTAACTTTGAGAAAATTGGATACCTTTTTTAAACGGGTCCAACCCATTTCATTCAAAGTAAGGTAAACTGCTAAGAGATACTTTCTCTCGGTCGAACCTATTGATTGGCTTTCCATCAATAATCACATCCTTCCATTTTTTTGTTTCCTTTCACAACATCAATATCTAAATGCACTTCTACCAATGAATTCCCTGATTATGGATGTTCTTGGTATATCCTCTATGTTGGTTATAGGTATGAAATAATCTAGGATTTTCAGTAATCTGTTTGCTTCGGGTGATTCTGGAATGTTGTCTGGGACTACTGCTAGAAGTGGTT
>DPXZ01000074.1:5181-6511 GCA_003526765.1 Fervidobacterium sp. | reverse complement strand
AAAAAGACGGATTTCAGGATCAACGCATTTCCACTTGGCGGATATGTGCGGCTCAAAGGTGAAGACCCAGCTGAGGAGGAATCACCTGATTCACTCTACGGTGTTTCTGCGTGGAAGAGATTCATAATTTTACTGGCAGGACCTGTCTTTTCCATTTTGGCAGGTTATCTTCTCTTTGTATTGATCATCGGTGTTTGGGGCTACAAACCCATCATCATCGACAAAGTTATCCCAAATTCTCCTGCTGAGCAAGCTGGTTTAAAGAGTGGAGATTTAATAATAAAACTCAACGGAAAGTACGTTTTCGATACAGTTGACATGACTGATACCATCAAAAAGGGCGAGACTATAACCTTAGAAATTCTGCGTGATGGTAAGAGCGAGGAAATTGCCATATTTCCAAAGTTAACTGATCAACAATTTGAATTTGTTATCGGTGATGTCAAAGGCGAGATCAGTGGCAAGATTTTGAGTATAAACAATATGGACCTGTTTTCGTACATGACTAATTGGAAGAACGAGGTAGTGACCATAAAATCAGAATCTGGCGAGATGAGTGGTGTTCTGAGTAGTGTCTCTATCACTCCAGAACGATACACGATAGGCATATACTATGGTCAGTTCTCAAACGTCTTTGCCAAAGACTCCGAGGTCTTCTCAAAAGGGGATAAATTACTCCAGATAAACGGCTTTGAAATCAATAGTAGCAATGACCTCTTCGACGCAGTCACGTCACTAACACTGAAGTCGGACGAAGTATATGTTTCCACAGATGGCGAGAAAATTGATAAAATCATAAGGCCTTCTAGTAGCGATGTTAGAGTCGTGTACGAATCGAAAGGCGAGAGAAAGGAAATCACCATAGCAAAGGACAAATTGATACAGACCCTCTCGATACCAGGCGTACTTGAACCACAATCTGTCACATTGAAACCAAAGGGATTCCAAGTTGTTTCGTTGGCTTTTGCAAGGAGCAATCGGCTTTCAGTTTACATTTGGAAGAGTCTGCCAGGTATATTTGTCGGTAGGAACTTAGACGAAGTTGCCGGCCCAGTTGGTATGGTACAAATCATAGGTCAGGCTGCGCAAATAGGTTTGGAGACTATATTGACGATCGTGGCAATGATTACGATAAACTTAGGTATATTCAATTTGTTCCCACTGCCTGCATTAGATGGTGGCAGAATTATCTTTGCACTCATAGAGATGATAACACGTAGAAAGATCAACAGAAACGTTGAGAACTGGATTCATGCGATCGGATTCTTCCTACTCATAGGATTGGTGATCTTTATCACATTCATCGACGTTGGTAGGTTCTTTATGTAAT
>DPXZ01000074.1:0-5072 GCA_003526765.1 Fervidobacterium sp. | reverse complement strand
TTTATGTAATAGTGTGCCAAGCTGATTCAAATAGGGTATAAGGAGATAATGTGTATGAGAATTAGCAAGATGGTTAGAATTGGTAATATTGAAATAGGTGGTGGAAATCCAATCACCATTCAATCGATGACAAATACAGATACAAAGAACGTCGATGAGACTGTCGAACAGATAAATAGGCTTGTCCAAGCCGGATGTGAGATCGTACGTGTTTCTTTGCCAGATTTAGAAAGTGCGAAAAGTGTACGACAGATAAAAGCTCGTACGTCTGTTCCACTCGTTGGTGACATACACTTTGATTATCGAATTGCCATAGAAGCGATTGAAAATGGCATAGACAAAGTTAGGATAAACCCAGGTAACATAGGCGATTCATCGAAGGTTCTGGAAATTGTAAAGGCGGCAAGAGCACACAACGTGCCTATAAGAGTTGGTGCAAATAGTGGTTCTCTGCCAAAAGACCTTGAACACCTGCCAAAGGCGCAGGCACTTGGAGAAGCTGCGCTTAGGGAAGTCAGATTGTTGGAAACGCATGGATTTGACGATATCGTGATTTCAGTAAAGAGTTCTGATGCACTTGAGACGATAGAGGCAAATAGATACATAGCAAGATTGGTGAGTTATCCGCTCCACGTTGGAGTCACCGAGGCGGGCACACTCTACAATTCGTTGATAAAATCGTCGATTGCCTTAGGTACACTCATAATTGAGGGATTAGTCGATACAATGAGGATTTCTATCTCCGGAGACCCAATAAACGAGGTCATTGCAGCAAAGAAATTGCTAACATTTCTACACTTGAGGCAGGGACCGGATGTCGTTGCCTGCCCAACTTGTGCAAGGGCAGAGTTCGATGTGGAAAAGGTTGCACTCGAGGTGGAAGAAAAACTCGCAAAGGTCGGCAAGAAGATCACGGTATCAGTCCTTGGTTGCGTTGTGAACGGTATAGGAGAGGGAAAAGAGGCTGATGTTGGCATAGCTGGGACAAAAGGTGGCGTCGTCGTCTTTTACAAAGGGCATATAGTTGGGACTTATCCGTACGATGAAGGTATTGCCAAATTGGAAGAATACGTGAACCAACTAGTCAAATGACGCTGAATTTTGTTGAAAAACGAGGAGTGAGAAAAAATCGTGAAGAAAAATGTATTGCTTGTAAACGACGATGGAGTAACGGCGCCAGGTATACTGTGCGCAGCAAGATATCTAAGCAAGGAACATAACGTAGTTGTCAGTGCACCCGAATCAGAGCAGAGTGCTGTTGGACATGGAATCACGTTGAGGTTACCTTTGTGGGCTAGAAAGTTGGATATAAACGAACCATTTGAAATGTATGCGGTCTCCGGAACGCCTGCAGATTGTGTAAAAATTGGATTAGATGTGATATACAGAGATAGAAACATTGTACCCGATGTTATCATCAGCGGTATAAATAGAGGAGAGAATTTGGGAACCGATGTTATATATTCTGGTACGGTTGGTGGAGCACTTGAAGGTGCCATAGCAGGGATACCTTCTATAGCTATCTCTGTTGCGGATTTCAAGTCACCAATATACGAGAGTGCTGCAATTTTTCTCATGGACTTTCTGAAAGACTTTGACGTGAAGAGCATTCCACCATTTACTGCTTTGAACATAAACGTACCATCTCTACCATATGATAAGATAATGGGCTGGAAGATCACAAGGCAGAGTAAGAGAAGGTACGAAGATTATTTTGAAAAGAGAATAGACCCTGCAGGTAGGGAATACTACTGGATGCTCGGTGATGTGATCGAAGACGACGTTGATCCTTTGGCCGACTATAAAGCACTTGCGCAGAATTATATATCGGTAACGCCCATAACGATTTTCATGACAAATGAAGAATTTCTGAATAAATTGGAGGGACTTTACGGTGAAGGTAAGAATTTTAGGTGATCCTGTATTAAGAAAAAAATCAGTGCCTGTGACAGATTTTTCAGTCGTTAGGTCTGTTATGGAAGAATTAAAGATAATCATGTACCAAGAAGACGGTGTTGGACTTGCGGCACCTCAACTTGGCATATCTTTACGGTTTTTCGGTATGGATGACGGCAGCGGTTTCAAAATGATAGTCAATCCAGAAATAATCGAAAGGTCAGATGAAAAAGAGATAGGCGAAGAAGGATGTCTCAGTATTCCAAACGTCTTTGCCGATATAGAGAGAAGTAGATGGGTTAGGGTAAGATATCAAGATGAACATGGCTCTTATCATGAAGAACTATTGCAAGGTTACAGTGCACGTATATTTCAACATGAGTATGATCATTTGGATGGCATATTATTCATAGACCATCTTGACACAAAGAGCAGAGCAGCTTTATCTCAGCAACTAAAGAAGATAATGGAAGATAGAAGAAAAAATTCAGAGAAATAATTAAAAACAACGAGAAATAAGGACAATAACACTATATGGAACGTATAGTTGCAAATTTTTGGCAAATGTGATATAATATAAGTGAAGATAGTTGTTGGCCTTGTTCAACGATGAAGTAGGTATCTAATTATGTTCGGTATTATCAGACTATTGAGACTATTGAGATCATCAGTTTTTTCCTCATCGGGAGGTGAAGAGGATGGAAAGAGAATTTGAGACAGAATTTGCTGTAAAGTATACAGTTGATATTTTGAACAAAAAGATAAAAATCGCTGGTCAATCAGAACAGGATTTAAAAGATGTAATTACATCACTCATGAATGCTGAAGATGCGTTTTCAAAGATGTTTTTGAGAAATATCATCGATAACTGTATAACTCAAATGCGTGTTATGGCATGGACTGGAATGGATATAAAAGAATGGCTAAAGTCCGTAGGATACGAGGAAGAAGAGCAAAAAGAGTAAGAAAAACAACGCCGAATGCAACAAGTAAGTTTATGAACAAAGATGAACAAGTCCAAAAGCGGAAGTGCTAAAATGCACTTCTGCTTTTTTTCACATACAATCTCACATCATTTTATGATATAATCTTATGTTGTAATCTAAACAATTTCAATATCTGCAATATCTGCATTGGTATATCGAAATTGAGGCATTACGCAGAAGCATTACACTCAAAGACACGAAGGGAGGATTCGTATGAAAGACTACATGCTTGAATACAACAAGTGGCTCGAAAGTCCTTACATCGATGAAGCAACAAAGGAAGAACTCAGAAAGATTGCCGATAACGAAGAAGAAATAAAGGAAAGATTCATGTTCGATTTGGAGTTTGGAACGGCCGGTTTACGGGGTAAGATAGGTGCCGGTAACAATAGAATGAATGTTTATACCGTTTCAAAGGCCACCCAAGGCCTTGCACAATACATACTCGACCGCGGTGAAGAATATGCAAAAAGAGGAGTCGTCATCGCCTACGATGTGAGAAGGATGTCAAAAGAATTTGCGAGAATAACCGCGCAGGTACTTGCGGGTAACGGTGTGCAAGTGTACTTGTTCGATGATATAAGACCAACGCCTGTACTCTCCTATTCAGTGAGACATTTGAAAACTGCATCGGGTATAGTGATAACGGCAAGTCACAACCCACCGGAGTACAATGGTTATAAAGTTTACTGGGAATATGGCTCTCAGATAATGGATGATATAGCGGAACCAATTGAAGAGAATATAAGGAAGATAGAAGATTTTGGAAAGATAAAGAAGATGGAGTTTGATGAAGCTATACAAAAAGGGCTAATAAAGATCATTGGAAAAGAAATAGACGAAGCCTATTTCGAAAAGGTACTTTCCCTCTCACTGTGTGATGATGTAGATAAGAACATTGGTGTTGTTTATACACCGCTCCATGGAACGGGCGGAAGATTCGTTAACTACGTGCTAAACAAGAGAGGGTTCACAAATTACTTCATAGTACCAGAACAACTTGAACCAAATGGAGAATTCCCAACGGTCAGTTATCCAAACCCAGAGGATTTGAAGGCATTTGAATTGGCTTTAAAATATGCCAAAGAAAGAGATGCGGACTTAATTCTCGCAACGGACCCAGATGCGGATAGAAATGCGGTAATGGTTAAGCACAACGGTGAATATTTGCCACTCAACGGCAATCAAACTGGAGCATTGCTTATTGAATACATCTTATCGCAGAGAAAGGCAAAGGGCATACTTCCAAAAAATGGTATCATAATTAAATCTATCGTGACTGGTAACCTCGGGAAAATGATAGCAAAGCAGTACGGTGTTGAAACGTTTGAAACTCTAACTGGGTTCAAGAACATCTGCGGGCTGGAGAATGACCTGGAAGACAGATATTCGTTCCAATTTGGTTACGAAGAGAGCATAGGATATGTCACGGGTAATTTTGTAAGGGACAAAGACGGCGTCATGATGTCGATGCTCATCTCAGAAATGGCCGGCTACTACAAAAAGCAAGGCAAGACACTGATAGACGTACTCGAAGGGCTGTACAAGAAATTTGGATATTACATGGAAGATAATTTCTCACTTATATACGAAGGAATCAAAGGAATGGAGAAGATAAAGCGAATCATGGACGTGTTCAGAAAGAAGTACCTGAAAGAAATTGGAACTTTGGAATTGGTTGAGTACACCGATTACAACGAAAGAAAGGTATACGACAAGAACGGCAAGGAAATAAGAAATGTAGAACCACACATAGCACAATCGAACGTACTCAAATTTGTTTTGAGCGATGGTTCTTGGTATGCAATTAGACCATCGGGTACCGAACCAAAATTAAAGGTATACATCTACAGTGTAGATAGAGTAAAGGCAGAAGCAACAAGGAAACTAAGCATCATAAAGGATGCGATACTGAAGAAGGTTGCAGAGGCATAAGAAGTAAGAAAAAGTAAGAAGATTGTAGAAAGGCACTGAAACGTTTTTTATTGACAAAATCTACCGCAGTGGTATAATACATTGCGGAGCCGGGGTGGCGAAATTGGCAGACGCAGCGGACTTAAAATCCGCTGGGAAGCAGATTCCCGTGTCGGTTCGACTCCGATCCCCGGCACCAGGAGATCGTAATGAGCAATCGACAATATAAACGTCGCGGGGTAGAGCAGACCGGCAGCTCGTTGGGCTCATAACCCA
>DPXZ01000043.1 GCA_003526765.1 Fervidobacterium sp. | reverse complement strand
ATAGGTCAGATGTCCCTAAGAACGCTGCAAGGCCATTGAGATACATGGATAGATACGTCTTGGTAACTCAAGGGGAAGTCTTTTACGTGACGGAAATGCTTGCACAACTCGAAGGCCTTCAAAGAGGACCTGCAGGTAACACATCGTTGACGGCGGCAATTGCATTAGCTCTCGAAATGGATGAAGATCAAACGATTGTCGTAAATGAAACGGAATACACGGGGGCTGGTAAACTTCCTTCCGCACAGTTGACATTTGCAAAACAAATGGGAATGGTTGTAAAAAGAGGGGATCCAATAAAAGAAGATATTCCTGGCAAGGTGATAGCGATACCACAGCACCCATCTCAAATAGGAGTTATAGAATTCCCCGTTTCGGATATGAAGAAAAGTTATCTCAAAGAATTGATAAAGCGTGAGAACAGAGATAAGTTCAACGATAACGAAATCGAGTTTTTACAAGAAGACTTGAATGCAACGAAAGAAGAAATTGAAAAGTGGATATCGGAAGTTAGGGGGGAATAAAATGAAACCAAGAGTTGATGATTTTGCACAGAGGTCTAAACATTTACAAGGTATGAGCGATGAGGAATTGAATAACTATTTTTGGCAACTTGTTGAGAAAGTCGTTGACCCACTCGTTGACCTTGCACAGACACATACATCACCATCCATAGAAAGGTCCGTACTTTTGAGGATGGGATTCAACAGTTTGGAAGCTAAACAACTCGTCGATATGATTTTTGAGAGAGGATTGCTCGGTAAAGGCGCAGGCCACATCGTCTGGCGCATAGCAAAGGAAAAGGGTATCGACTACATGGAAGCAGGAAGAAAGTTGATACAAGGGCAATACTGGGAAGATGTAGATAGGATTTTCAAAGGAATCAAAGGGGTGAGCAAGTGATGGACAAACTCGATCCGAAAAAACCCATAGATGTTGAAGAGATACTCAGAGATTTGGATAAGTATAGGCCGAGGAGAAGAGGCTGGACTTGGAGAAAGAAATTACCGGAAGGTACAAAGATGGATAGATACGAGTACTATCAAATTAGTGAACCACTGAAGAATAGCATTCCACTACCTGCCGCACACTATTTCAACAATATAGACCCACAACCAGATGTCGTAATTACTTCAGAAATTGCCTCAGGTAGATTTGAAGATGATATTAGGCGTATGCGCATGGCCGCATGGCATGGTGCTGATCACATAATGGTCATCCGTACCCTCGGTCAGTCTCATTTCGATGGCTTGATAGAAGGGACTCCGGAAGGTGTCGGTGGTATTCCGATAACGAGAAAACAACTTAGAGCAACGAGAAAAGCGTTGGATTTGATAGAAGACGAAGTTGGAAGGCCAATCAATTTTCATAGCTACGTTTCTGGTGTTGCTGGCCCTGAAATTGCAGTACTATTCGCAGAAGAAGGTGTCAATGGTGCACACCAAGACCCGCAATACAACGTTCTTTACCGTGGTGTTAATCCAGTTAGGTCTTTTGTGGATGCAGCGGTCGCAAAGAGGATCATGGCATGGGCAGGTATGCTTCAAATAGATGGTGCACACAATGCGAACGCATCTGCAAAACTTGCTTGGACCGTTATGCCAGAGTTGTTGGTACAGCACGGTATAAACTGTTTGTATTCTGTGAAAGTAGGCATGCCCAAAGGGAACATAGCACTATCAACTGTTCCACCGGTCATTGCTCCACTTCCGGAAATGAGGATCGATATGCCCTATGCGATTGCATTGAGGGAATTGTTTGATGGATATAGATTCAGAGCGCAGATGAATACCAGATACATAGAATCTGATCTATTCGATGCAACGCGAGCACACGTGATAAATGCCGTTCTTTCAAGACTTACAAGTGCAGACCTCCAATCAACGATCACACCCGATGAAGGTAGAAATGTACCTTGGCATGTTAATTCAATAAGAGGTGTCGAAACTGCAAAACACACATTGCTAGCCATGGATGGAATAAAGAATTATGTCAAGATAGATCAGCAAGCAGTAAGGGAAAAGGTCAGAGAGCTCAAAATGAGAGCCATTCTCATGCTTGAAGAAATCATCGATATGGGAGGATACTTTGAGGCATTGGAAGCGGGGATGTTTGTAGATAATGGCTATTACCCAGAAAGATTCGGCGATGGGATCGCAAGGAAGAAGGATGGCGAGATTGCAGCCGGTAGCGTCGTCCCGAGAGATGTGGATTACATGGCACCTGTCTGTGAACACTTCGGTTACAACAACATCCCAGAAGGTATTGAAAAGCCTTGTGATTTGATAGGTGGTTGCACGTTCCACAATCCCGATAAGATACAGTTTATAGATGAACTCGATGAAACAGACAATGTAAATCTGCGCTTAGAAAAGGTAGCTGATATGCGCAAGAGAAATGTTATTAAACCTGAAGTTGAATGGTTTGCAGATGGCTGGGTACAACTCGATATGACGTTCTCTCTGCCAGAAGAGTTTGCGGAAGCTGCCGCGCTGGCAGTATGCGAGAAACTTGGTCTCCAAGATGCAACGATCATAGCAAAGACTGTACTTCATCCATCGGAAGGTACGTACGTAGAATTGAAAGCAAAAGTACCCTTCGAGATAAATGTAGATGAGCTTCACCTACCGAAAAAGACTGAAATACTTCCCGAAGATGAATTGTTCGAGTTCGTTGAGAAACACCCAATCAAGGTTGTGGCTGCTACTGTTGGTGAAGACGAACATTCCGTTGGACTAAGGGAAATACTCGATATAAAACATGGTGGAATAGAAAAGTACGGGATAAAGTACGTCTATTTGGGTACAAGCGTTCCACCGGAAAAGCTCATAGATGCAGCAATTGAAACGGGGGCAGATGCAATTCTTGCCTCAATGATCATTACGCACAACGATGTACACGTTAAAAATATGCAAAGACTAAACGAACTTGCGATAGAGAAAGGCATCAGGGATAAAGTGCTCATAATCGCAGGCGGAACGCAAATTAACAACGATATGGCAGTGGAAAATGGTGTAGATGCAGGATTCGGTAGAGGTACAAAAGGTGCAGACGTTGCTTCATTCATCGTGAAAAAATTAAGAGAGAAGTATGAAAAGAAATAGCTTAACAATTTTCATTGACATTCGATACCATTAATTTGATAAACGAGGGGGGAAAGCGTATGTATGAAGGATACGAGGTAACAGATTGGACAGTTATACCACCGTTTAAGAATGAACCAATTGTGGATTTTTCAAAACCGGAAAACGAAGAATACATGAAAGCAGCACTTGAGAAGGTGTATAGTGAGTTTGGTAAAGAATATGATATCGTCATAGGAGGCAAAGTCTACAAGTCGGAAAAGAAAATAAAGTCGATTAACCCTAGCAAATACGATGAAGTAGTCGGATATGTGAATAGTGCTGACGAAACGCTTGCAGAGCGTGCCGTAGAGAGTGCGTGGAATGCATTTGAGACGTGGAGTAAAACACCGGCACATATCAGAGCAGAGTACATGCTAAAAGCTGCAAAACGAATTAAAGAGAGAAGATTTGAATTCGATGCGTGGCTGGTCTACGAAGTTGGTAAGAGTTGGGTAGAAGCTGACGCAGACGTAGCAGAAGCAATCGATTTTCTCGAGTACTATTCAAGAGATGTGCTCAGATATGCATCGGATCAGCCACTCGTTAGAATTCCCGGTGAGAATAACGAGCTTAGATACATCCCGTTGGGAGTTGGTGCAATTATTCCACCATGGAATTTCCCACTTGCCATACTCGTTGGTATGACTAGTTCCGCAGTTGTGACGGGTAATACGGTCATTCTAAAACCTGCAAGTGACAGTCCGATAATTGGAGCAAAGTTCTTTGAGGTGCTCCAAGAGATAGGATTACCCGACGGTGTTGTGAACTTCATGCCAGGTAGCGGTGCATTAGCTGGAGAGTATTTGGTAAAACATCCTAAGATCAGATTCATCAGTTTCACCGGTTCTAAGGAAGTTGGGCTGAGAATTCACGAGCTTGCTGCAAAACCTCAGCCGGGACAAATCTGGTTGAAGAGGACAGTACTTGAGATGGGTGGTAAAGATGCCGTAGTTGTCGATGAAACGGCAGATTTAGATGCGGCTGCAGAAGGTATCGTTGTTAGTGCATTTGGATATCAAGGGCAAAAATGCAGTGCAGGCAGTCGAGCGATAATAGTGAAAGATATTTACGACAAACTTGTTGAAAAGATAGTAAATCGTGTGTCGAAGATAAAGATGGGAGATGTCAGATATAAAGAAAACTGGCTTGGACCAGTTGTGAACAAATCTTCGATGGAGAAGATCCTCAACTATATAGAGATAGGGAAGAAGGAAGGTATACTTGTTTGTGGCGGTAGGAGCAGAGAAGACTTGGGCGGATATTTCATAGAACCTACCGTTTTTAAAGACGTTCCATGGAATGCAAGGATTGCACAAGAGGAGATATTCGGACCTGTACTATCGATAATAAAGGCGGAAGATTTCGATGATGCGATGCGGATAGCAAATTCAACAGAATACGGTTTAACCGGTTCACTGTACAGTAAAGACCGTGCAAGGATAGAGAGGGCAAAGGTAGAATTCCACGTAGGAAATCTGTACTTCAACAGGAAATCGACAGGCGCACTCGTTGGCCCTCATCCATTTGGCGGATTCAACATGTCTGGTACCGATAGTAAAACTGGTGGCAGAGACCATTTAGGACTATTCATGCAGGCAAAGGCAATAAGCGAGAAAATCTAATTTAATTGATGTCTTGATACGTATATTCCTTAATGCCCCCCACACTGTAATCGTAGTGTGGGGAGTTTCTATAAATTCTATAAATATGCAACAAACCGAATAATTCAATTGATAGTATTGATATTCTTTATTATGCCACGTTAGAATTATGATAGAATTGAAGAGTGGAGTTCTTCAACTGTCACCTAAGTTTATCAAATTTCGTTGCAAACCACTTCAGATGTACAATATTCGCGTACAACAAAAGAATTAGGGGGGATTTGGAATGGACTTTCTTATCTATCCTTTACCAGGAGACATTCAGAGACATATTACAAATGGTCTTTTTTCTACCGCACAGAACGAAATTAAAAAGCGTTTAGAAGAACACAAGTTACCGGATGCGGAAGTGAGAAGGCTATTTTTTGAATTGCATCGCATGAAATTACTTCGAAAAACATACCCATATACAGAAAAAGAAGCATACGCGTTGTTGAAGAAGAGCTTCAAAGATATCACGAAAGAAGAATTCCAAGGACTCATTAGAGATGGAAAGATCGACTGGATGTACATCGAAGATGAGAAGAGATTTGAGAGAAGATTCGATAGTAACCTTGCATTCTCAAGTAAGGAGTACAAGACACGACAAAAGGCAACAAAAGCGAGTAGAGAAAGTTCAAAGAGGCGTAAAGTTATAAACGATGCAATTGCAAGATTGCTAAAAGGTGGAAAACCAAAGACGTACAACGTACGTGCTAAAGTCTCGATGAAGAGAGAGCATCCAGAAAATCAACGCGTTAGAGTCTGGCTACCATTCCCTAAAGAAGCTTTTCAGCAATCATCCGTGAAATTGATTAGAGCAAGTCATGAGCATTTTGTAGCCGATAATTTCGTTGATCAAAGAACAGTTTACATGGAAGGTACAGACACCGAGGAATTCTCTATTGAATTTGAGTACAATGTAAGAGAATGGATAGGAGCTGAGAAGTTATTCCCCAGTCAACCTGAAGAAAAGGATATTGCTGAAAAATCGCCGCATGTAAGATTTACAACCTACCTTTGGTCGATCTTGGATATGATATTTGATGGTAAAGACTACGCAGATTTTGATGACTTAACTCGCGCAAGAAAGATATACGATTTTGTCACGCTAAATGTATCATATTCCTACGTCTTGCCTTATGCACTGTACGATAATATACCAGAATACGTTGCAACGGTCTTCAAAGGTGATTGCGGATTTCAAGCCTTGCTATTCCTCACCTTGTGCCGCATGGTAGGTATTCCAACAAAGTGGCAATCTGGGTGGAGTATAGCACCACTCTCTGCTTCTCCACACGATTGGACGATTATATATCTTGAGAAATTTGGTTGGGTCCCTGTCGACCTTTCTTTTGGAGGTAGTAGGCGAGATGATGAAAGTATGAGACTGTTTTATTTCACAAACCTTGATGGGTTTAGGATGTTTGCAAATACAGACTTTCAAGTTGACTTGGTACCGTTGAAGTATTCTTGGCGTTCTGATCCGTACGACAATCAAGTCGGAGAGATGGAGTACACAGACGTAGACAAAAGTTGCATAATCGACACCAGAAGTGAAATAGAAGTTTTGAAATTTGACGAAATTTGATGAAATTTGAGAAAAGAATAAAAAGAAGATACGATAAATGAAAAAACTGGGAGGGATGGAGTATGGCAAAGATAAAGTCCGTGAAGTTCAAATTGAATGAGTTTCAATATTTTAGGCCGTTCCACATAACAAACAGTGTGTCTTACGGCTCGCAAAATATCGAAGTTGCAATCGAACTTGAGAATGGCGTGGTTGGATATGGCGAGGCCTCACCATCGTTTAGAGTTAACGGGGAAAAAGTTGCAGCGGTCATAGGTCTGGAAGGTACAGTAAATGAGATGATCGTTGGAATGGATGTAAGAAATTACAGGCAGATCTTAGACGTCACGGATAAACTTTTTGCTGCACCGAGTATAAAGGCAGCAGTACAATACGGTGTGCTTGATGCATTCAGTGAAGAGATTGGTGTTCCCGTGTATCAAATTCTTGGTGGTGCCAAAACAAAGATCGAAACTGACCAGACAATGAGCATTGGCACGCTGGAAGAGAGGATCAACGAAGCAAGGAGTATCGTTGAAAAAGGTCATAACGTTATAAAGATAAAGGTTGGCGAGAATTTACAAGAAGACATACAAGCGCTCATTGCAATCAGCCAAATTACGAGAGGTTGCAAATACATCGTCGATGCAAATATGGGATATACGCCAAAACAAGCGGTAAAATTCGTAACAGAAATATACAGAGCAGGGGTAGATATATCAGTTTTTGAGCAACCGGTCGGTATGCACGATATCGATGGACTAAAGTATGTCAGATGGAATTCACCATTTCCAATTGCAGCAGATGAAAGTGCAAAAAGCAAATACGACGTCATGAAACTTATAAAAGAGGAAGCGGTGGACTACATAAACATCAAATTGATGAAATCAGGCATAAGTGACGCATTGGCAATCGTTGAGATGGTAAAGGCAGCCAATTTAAAACTCATGATCGGGTGCATGGCAGAATCTAGTCTTGGAATCAATCAAAGTGTTCATTTTGCACTGGGAACAGGCGCATTCGATTTTCATGATCTGGATAGTCCATTGATGCTCAAAGAAGGCACATTCAGAGGCAAGTATAAAGTTGATGTACCATACTATTACGTTTGATTGTATCTAATTTATCTAATTATAGTTCAAAGCTATGTGAGAAAGTTCGTTAAATTACGTCTTTGCCTCATGAAAGAATATTAACTTGTGAGAATCTGCGTTTCCATGATATAATCTCTTTGAAGACAGGTACGAATACAGATAAGCACTAGAGGAGGTGGAAGGGTATGAAAAAGTTACTACTCACAGTTTTTATTCTCTGCATTTCTATTTTGAGCTTTTCGGCAAATTACGTGAATGCCTACACAACGCTCGAAGAACCACTTGCGAAGGCACTTTTCGATGAATTCCAGAAAGAAACAGGTATAAAGGTGAATTGGGTAAGATTATCGACAGGTGAGGTTATTACAAGGCTGGAAGCAGAAAAGAACAACCCTCAGGCTTCAATTTGGGTTGGCGGAGTTGGTGTATACCACGTTGAGGCAAAACTAAAGGGATACACAACACCATACAAAGCACCGTACAGTCAATTCATCGACGCAAAATTCAAAGATCCTGAAGGATATTGGATAGGCCTGTACGTTGGTCCGTTGGCATTTGCGACAAACAAGAACAGGGCAAAAGAGTTAGGAATAACACCACCAACAAGCTGGACAGATTTACTAAAACCCGAGTACAAGGGTATGATCAGAATGGCAGATCCAAATACATCTGGAACTGCATACAACGTAATCACCACTATGATCAACATTTACAAGAGGGATGAAAACAAAGCATTTGATTACATGAAGAAACTTGATGTAAATGTCAATATGTATACAAAATCTGGTGCAGCACCTGGAAAAGATTGTGCAATAGGCGAGACTCCAATAGCAATTGGATATCTGCACGATTTGATCAAATTGCAAAAAGAAGGAGCACCGATCGTCATTACACTTCCAACCGACGGTTCAGGATATGAAATCGCGGCCATGTCACTTATCAAAGGTGGAAAAGAACCACTCGAAGCAAAAAAGCTATATAACTGGATACTCGGTGACAAGGCACAATCAATCATCGCAGGTTGGTATGTGATACCACTCTCACCAAAAGCTCCAAAGAATAAGGTTGTTTACAAGTTGCAAGATATAAACCTTATCCAACAAGATTTACTTTGGGAAGCACAGAATAGAGAGAGGTTAGTCGACAAATGGAAGAAAGAAATTGGAAGATAATAAAATTCATAGCAGTAATTGTTGTAGTATTTGCAGTGCTATTTTGGGTTAGAACAACTATCAGAAATGAATTCTCCCGTTTATCACGGGAGAATTCATTAGAATTAGCGAGATCTGTTGCCTCTGTAGACCCAGATTTGTTGAATGAGAAATTCCCAGAAATCTACTATTACATTTCTTATTTCGATGGAAGGGAAAATGAGAATGCAAAGGTCTCGCAGCTTCTCAAAAAGCTACCTGACTATGAGTATGGTCAAGAAAATGCGATGTACGAAGAATTTTACATTTCAAATCAGACAGTGAAGTTCAATGGTAAGGAATATTTCGCAATATTCGCTCCTATCGATAAAGACTACGAAGTTATAGGCGTCATGGTACAGTTGCACGATGCAGAAAACACTCTAAAGCTTCTTAGAACCATAGATATCATGTTTCTGATTGTCTTTGCACTTTTTATTATTGCATTTGCAATTGGAACGTTCTCAATTGATCCAGTCACTACCTATGCAATAATCATAACCTTTGCAGTTGCACTGACGTTCGTAGTTTATCCTCTCTATGAAGCTGTGAAACTCACTTTTGCAAGGACTGGGAATTTTACATTCGATGTGTGGAAGACAGTACTAACAGAAACATCTTATCTTAAATCATTCGGTAACAGTATATTACTCGGTGCTTTAACTGCAACTGTCTCAACTGTTATTGGTTTCTTATTTGCATTTGTGGTAACGAGAACTACAATAAAAGGGAAGAAGTTCGTCTCCCTTATGGCCAATTTGCCGATGATATCACCACCATTCTCACTCACACTTTCTTTGATACTCCTATTTGGCTCTAACGGGCTTATCACAAAGCAGCTCTTGAATCTCAAATGGGATATATACGGTTTGGACGGTCTTGTGATCTCTCAAACGATGGGTATGTTCCCGATTGCATATTTGACGATGTTGGGAGTATTGGAATCGATAGATAGTACTCTCGAAGAGGCTTCTATGAACCTTGGTGCAAGTAGATGGAAGGTTTTTAGAACTGTGACATTACCGCTCGCAACACCTGGATTGCTTAGCTCTTGGTTATTAGTTTTCACAAATTCGATAGCAGACTTCGCAAATCCATTGATGCTCGGTGGAAAGTTCAACGTTTTATCCGTTACGGCATATCTTGAAGTAACGGGCATGAACAGGCTCGACAGAGGTGCTGCACTATCACTTTTACTCTTGTTACCGACAATGACAGCTTTCTATTTGCAGAGATACATAGTAAATAAAAAATCCTACGTTACAGTAACGGGTAAGCCGAGCGGTAGGATCGTGGAAATAGTCAGTCCCGGGGTAAAGAAGATGCTTAGCATAGTTGTATACGTGATAGCCATATTTCTCGTAGCACTCTACTCTACGATCTTCATGGGCTGCTTTGTGAAAAACTGGGGAGTTGATTATTCATTCACGCTTTCAAATATAGTAGAAGCACTCCAGCGAGGAAAGGATGCATTGCTTGATACAACAATTCTGGCTGCTATCGCTATGCCTATAGCTGGTGTTTTTGCCATGGTGGTTGCATTCCTTTTTGTCCGAAAGAAGTTTCCGGGTAAGAAGTTACTTCAAGGACTCGTACTTCTACCATTTTCTATTCCTGGAACGTTGATCGGTATAAGCTACGTAATAGCATTTAATAAACCACCGCTAATACTAGTTGGTACAGCAGCCATCATCGTAATAAATTATATCATCAGGGAATTACCCGTTGGCGTAGAAGGTGGAGTTGCAACGTTGAAACAAATAGACCCATCGATAGAAGAAGCTGCCCAAAACCTTGGAGCAAATCCTCAGACTGTATTCTCAACTATCATACTACCACTGATAAGACCTGCATTCATATCAAGCTTGTCGTATACATTCGTACGTGCGATGACAGCAGTAAGTGCGGTTGTGTTTCTCGTATCGGCACAATGGTACCACATAACACTGCAGATATACAACTTCTCAGAGAATCTCAGATTTGGGCTTGCAAGTGTACTTTCTTCCGTGCTTATAATAATTATCCTAACAGTGTTTGGTCTTCTCAGATTGTTTGTTAGAAAGAGCGAGTATCTAGAAAAGACGATAATAAGTTGAATAACGGATTCTTCGAATTTGTTCGGATAGTTTATAAAGAAGCCATCAAAAGTGAGGGATAAGTGTGAAACAAGTCACGTTGAAGATAGAGAACATCTCTAAGATATTCAAAGATTATAAAGGTAACGAGGTACGAGCCGTAGACAACATAACATTCGATATAAAACCAGGGGAGTTTGTTACCCTTCTCGGCCCATCTGGTTGTGGAAAAACAACAACACTGAGGATGATCGCAGGCTTTGAAAAGCCTACAAATGGAAGAATACTCATCAACGATGTGAATGTCGTTGAAATTCCACCTTGGAAAAGAGATACTGCAATGGTATTCCAGAGTTACGGACTCTTTCCACACATGAATGTGGGTGATAATGTCGCTTACGGATTGAAGATGAGGAAGTTACCGAAAGAAGAGATCCAGAGACGTGTTTCAGAGATATTGAGGATCGTTGGATTAGAAGGTTTCGAGAATAGGCCACCATCGAGTCTGTCTGGTGGACAGCAACAAAGAATAGCACTTGCAAGAGCGCTAGTAGTGGAACCATCGGTTTTGCTATTCGATGAACCTCTTTCAAATCTTGACGTATTGTTGAGAGAACAGATGAGAGTGGAAATAAAGAGAATACAAAAGGAAGTTGGCATTACGGCAGTGTACGTTACACACGATAGGACAGAGGCACTTACACTATCGGATAAGATAGTACTTATGAAAGGTGGTAAGATCGAACAGATTGGGAGTGCGGAAGATGTCTATGAAAGACCCATGAATAGGTTTGTTGCAGAATTCATGGGAAAGATAAATTTTGTCCCAGTTGAAGTAGTTGAGATATTAAGAGATGAAACCATCGTTAAATTGAAAAATAGGACTTACAAAATTCCGTCTCTGCCAACTGCTCACTCAGATAGTTATGTATTGGGATGCAGACCTGAAGCAATGAGAATTACCGCCGATGGTCCAATCGATGGGAAAATAAAGACCATTGTGTACATGGGGAATTTTTCAGAGTATTACGTAGATACAGAGTACGGAGAGATCATGATAAAAGTCAATCCACCATTCGATAAAGCACTTTCAGAGGGGAAAAATGTCAAGGTCGATATAGTATCAGAAATTGTTAAAGTGATACCTGATAGAGAATAGACAACTTCTAATCCCTATACTTCTAACCCTATAAAAAAATTAAAATGAAAAGTGGCGGTTACCCGCCACTTTTCTATTGATGATATTGATGATAAAGATTACAATCACTGCATTATCCAAGTGCCCTTGGGTCTATTGCATCTCTCAAGCCATCACCTACAAAGTTGAAAGCAAGCACAACGATGAATATAAATGCACCTGGTATGAGTAGCCATGGGGCGTTCTCAAGTATGTACACGTCCTGAGCAGCCGTTAACATGTTTCCCCAAGATGCAGATGGTTCTCTGATACCAAGTCCAAGGTACGAAAGACCTGCCTCACCAAGGATGTATCCTGGAATCGAGAGCGTGGAACTAACGATCAAATAAGTTGCAAGATTTGGAATTATATGTCTCCACATGATTCTCATATCAGGATACCCAAGCGCGATTGCAGCTTCAACATATTCTCTCTGCCTTTCCGCAAGTATCTGTCCTCTGACGATCCTTGCCCTTCCCGGCCAGCCAAGAAATGCCAATATGAATATCAAGAGCATGTACGTTTGAGTACTCGGTAAGTCAACTGGCAAAACTGCACGGAGCAATAGTAACAGATAAAAACCTGGAATTGCCATGAGTATCTCGCATATCCTCATTATCAATTCATCTACTAAACCACCATAGAATCCTGCTATTCCACCAAAGAGCAGCGAAAGGGCAAGTGTGACTGCAAGTCCTATGAACCCGATAGTTAAAGAGACTCTGGATGCGAATATAATCCTGCTCCATACATCCCTCCCATAACTATCAGCACCGAATATGTTCAAAGATACGTACGGGTTATTATCGTAATTGTCAACACCAAAGAGATGATAATGCAATGGTATCATCCAGAGCAAATAGCCAACTCTTTCTGGATCTCTGGAATCTGGGCCCCAACCTTTGACAAACCACTTTGCTGGATAGAATTTGTAATCATATGAAACAACCTTGGCCTCATCCGTTGAAATCATGTATTCGTTGAAATCATCATCGTAGTACTTTATACCAACGAGTTCCTTTTCGAATCTGATCTCTGTAAGTCTCTCCATTGCCTCTTGTTCACTCGTAGTAAAGAAACCAATCTTCCAACCTTCGTTTTGGGCAACGACAGACCTTGCAGTTCTTGAAGTTGTGTTCAAGACACTTCTTCCTTCTTTAAGCACCTTGTCATCCACTTCAAAAACAAGCGATTCAACATCTTCTGTTTCGTCTTTGTACTC
The DNA here is from genome assembly GCA_003526765.1 of Fervidobacterium sp. Lineage (GTDB taxonomy): Bacteria > Thermotogota > Thermotogae > Thermotogales > Fervidobacteriaceae > Fervidobacterium. Next base: position 1,468 of record DPXZ01000043.1, on the reverse strand, counting down.
TTTCCACTCACCGTCTATCTTTGCATATGCCTTCGTTCTTACCACAAGCTTTATAGAATTTGCTAGTACAAACTTATCATCGAGTACTCTACCTTTAGGAAGGTATTTTGGAACTATCGTGCCATCTTCTTTTATCTGAACTACACTTTTATCGATGATGGCCAACTCTCTACCATCGTTGTACTGCACTTTTATCCTACTTGGGAAAAGTCTACTTTTGAACGTCCTTGTGTAGTCTATATCTATATAGCTATCTTCAGGAAGCACATAAGGCGCCATCTTCGCACTAAGATCTGCAACATTATAGCTCGTCAAAAGTTTAGTTGGTCGCTTCAAAGAATGGTTCAAATTTTGGGTAAATGGATCGTACGGTGCCAAAAAATCCGCAAAGATCATTGCAATGTACATTACTATCAGTATCCACATACCAACCATTGCAAGCCTATTCTTTCTAAATGCCCGCCACATCAATTGTCCACGACTTAGGTATACTTCTTCAAAATCTACATTTTCCTCGCTTGGAGTAGTGACTTGTTGATTTTGTTCTTCATTATTCAACCTTTTCCTATCTTTATCCTCTTTACTCATTTCTATTCAAGCCCTCCTTATTCGTATCTAATTCTTGGATCTACTGCAGCTAGCAAGATGTCGCCGATGAGATTTCCAATAACCAAGAGCACCGTGCTGATGACTGTACTTGCCATGACAACATAGTAGTCTTTCTGTAGAAGAGCTTGATAAGTTAATCTACCTAATCCAGGCCAAGAGAATATAGTTTCCGTAATGACTGCGCCGCTCAAAAGGTCAGCTAAGCTCGATCCGAAGATGGTTATAAGTGGGTTTATGGCATTCCTTAAAGCGTGTCTATATATGACAACCCTTTCGGGCATTCCTTTCGCTCTTGCAAATTCAACGTAATCTTCGTTCATAACATCGAGCAAACTTCCCCTTTGGTACCTCATCAAACCTGCGAAACTACCAAAGGTAAGCGTGAATGCTGGAAGTTGCAACCGCCAAAATATGTCTTTGAAAGCGCTCCAAACGTCCATCTTTGCCGTTTCTGGGCTATACAATCCTCCGATTGGAAACCAACCGGTTCGTGCTGCCATGTACAACAAAACAAGTGCAAGAAAGAACCCCGGAAGTGCCAATCCGCTAAACGCAATAACTGTGAGTATCTTATCAGTTGCCGTATACTTTTTCAATGCAGATACGATTCCTAATACAACACCAACAATCCAAGATATGACAAACGAGTATAGCGAGAGAACAAATGTCCCCAGTAGCCTTTCTCCAATTAGATCAACTACTGGTCTCCTGTAATAAAAAGAGTATCCAAAATCAAGCCTCACCAGCTTTCCCAACCAGTAAAAATACTGTACAACAGCTGGCTTGTCTAATCCCAATTGCTTCTCCATTGCTTGTAACGTTTCTCTTGAAATAGATGGATCCAATCTATATTGGTCAA
>DPXZ01000148.1:3699-5902 GCA_003526765.1 Fervidobacterium sp. | reverse complement strand
TCAACGATTCACGAACGAGATATACTAGTGCGATAGTTAGAAGAAGTTTGGCAAATATGGTCGATTTTGAGAATAAAGTATGCGCAGATGTATGCTGTGGAAGCGGGATAGTTGGTTTCGAGATGATCAGCAATGGTGCAGTGCATGTGACATTTGTTGATACATCGAATTTATCTATTGCTACTGTAAAAAGGAACTCGAAGTCCCTATCAGTTGAGAATCAAGTGAGTATAGTCAAGAACGATGCACGCAAGTTTTTGGAATTGTACAATGGTACTTTTGATATCGTCTATTCAGACCCACCGTACGAACTTGGGATCGTCGATGAGATTGTGAAAAGAGTCCATAATGTGATGAGCGAAAACTCCATTTTCATACTACAATGCTCAAAGAGAGAGAAACCTTCTGAAAACGCACTGAAAAGTATAAAAATCACGAAAGAAAGGGATTACGGTGACACTTTTCTCCTCTTTTTCGAAAAAACTCTAAAGGTATGATATAATTAATTTTGTGTTGATATTGCACATCTTGGAGGTGTGAAGATGGCTTTCTCTTTTGCAAAGAGGGAAAAAGAAGTGATCGCTAATTTGATAGAGCTTTCTCACAAGACGGTGGAGGTTACAACGATCCTCAAGCATCTATTTGAACTCTTTTTTGCGGATGACGATCACTTTTCAGAGGTATTTAATCAAGTGAAAGATTTGGAGCGCAATGCAGATGAGATTAGGAGGAGTATCATATCGGAAACATACAAGGGACTATTCTTGCCCGACATGCGTGAGGTGATACACTCCCTAACTGAAGGAATAGATAGAGTTGTGAATAAGTGTGAATCCGTAAGCAAGATTCTAAGCTTTCAAACCCCATATGTACCAGCACAGATAAGGGAAAAGATGATCGGTCAACTCGAATGTGCCATATCTGCATCAGGTTCATTTACAATTGCAGTTCAAAAGCTCTTCGATAACATAGATGAAGTGCATCATTATGTATTGCAAGTAGAAGAGTTTGAGCACAATGAAGATGTTATTGAAGGAGAAAGTTTGAAAGAGATCTTTTCATTAGACTTGCCACTTGCCGAAAAATTGCAACTTAAAGAATTAGTCATAAACATAGGCGATATAGTGGATAGAACAGAGGATGCTTCAGACATACTGGAGGTATTGCTATTAAAACTGTCTTATTGATGACTGTTTTAATCTTATCGATTGTTACACTGTCTTTTGGAGCAGAATATTACGTCTACTATAATTCTTTGGTGCCAGTATATCGCTCACTTTACCAGATAGAGCCATTTTTCGACTATACAAGAGTTGTAAAATTTGAGTATGATAGACCAAACGCAGAGCTCGTAAAGATAAGAGATGGGCGTCAACCTGTTATTCTGGTACACGGCATAGACCCTTGGGAGATTGAAGGCGTTTGGACGCTCTATAAAAAGCAATTCATCGAGAACTGGAAAAGGTTGTTACCATCAGAGTATGGCCTATACATATTTGTCTATCCATCCCTCGATGTACCGATAGAACAGAGTGCCAATGTACTTGCACAAGAGATTTTAAAATTAGGCGAAGATGAAGATGCAGGCAAAATCAACATCTATGCACACAGTATGGGCGGTTTAGTTGTTAGGTATGCACTAGTAAATCTAACAAGTGAAGAAATTAAGTCGCGAGTAAATAAAATTGTATTTGCAGGTACACCACATATAGGTTCACCGTTTGCAAACTTGATAGTTATGGACAAGAAGATACTCAAGTTTCATCCAAAGTGGGATTTGTTGAAGAGTACATTGATTGCAGCAAACACGGTAGGTTCATTTATACAAGCACCAAATTACAGTTATCTGATCTTTGGTAAAAGGCATCCTCCAATTCCTAAAGAGGTGGAATTTGCAAACTATGCCGGCGTTGTGTCTGATTCTCCAGTAAAGGTTTTTAGAAATTCAGTTGAGACAAATTTTTTAACGACCCAAGGTCTCAATTTTTTGACAGCCATTTCAAAGGTAGTGTATGGGCTTGATTCTGACTTTTCCATTAACGATGGTATGGTACCTTTAAACAGTGCCGTTCATTTTGGTAATGCACAGATTTTTTCTGGATACGACCATGCAGATTTTATTTTGAGTGATATAATAATAAACGAAGCTATAAATTACTTCTATTACCACTGATGAAATGTGATGAAATACGATGAAATACGA
>DPXZ01000148.1:0-3578 GCA_003526765.1 Fervidobacterium sp. | reverse complement strand
GAAATACGATGAAATACGATGATATCACACTTAATGACAAGATAATTTAGAGTAGATGTGAAAGGAGTGAATGAAGAATTGAAAAAGGTATCATCGAGAAGTGTGTTTCTTCTCTTGATAGTTTTGCTTCTATTCATGCTTTCATCTTGTTCGGTACCTTTCGTACCGCAAGTTCCTCCAGCAAGTTACTCTACTGACGCTGCAGTAAATGTACTTTCAAATAAGTATTACCTTTTGGATAGTGGCGAGATAAATGGTTTTGGCGATATCGCACTAGGTGATGGAAGGTACGCAGTTTTCGATGGTGTAGATGGCATATTGATGATCTTTCGATACGATAGCAAAGATGAATCAAAAGAGAAGTGGAATGAAATAACCAAAAAATATGGCGGTAATCCCTTGAAGTTGAAGTATATGAAGGTAAATATGGGGACATATGGGATTTTCACCGTCAGGCTTGAGAACACAGATCTCTATACATGGTACAAGGAAAACTGGCTTGTAGTTATCACGGGTGACAGTGTAGATAAATTCGTAAGTGATGTAAATGACATATACAAAGAGATAAACGAAGCAACAAAATAATTTTAGGAAATATAAGTATCTTACAGCTGATATAACAATTGATATAGCAATGAGCGTAAACGGCGTGAACGATATGGAAAACATGAGTGAGGATAGAAAAAGTATCGATTACAGTATAATAGGTGTGGATGAAGCAGGTAGAGGGCCACTCTTTGGCCCAGTTGTTGCTGCAGCAGTCTATCTTGACGAAGGGACTTACATGGAAGGAATTGCGGATAGTAAAGTTCTATCGGCCAAGAAAAGAGAAGAAGCGTACAACAGAATAGTAGTTAATGCAAAATATGGCATAGGGCTTGCCACACCTGAAGAAATCGATTTGTACAACATATTTCACGCAACTGAATTAGCTATGAATAGGGCACTTGAAATATTGGCCCAATATGTTGAGATAAGAAATGTACAAGTAGATGGCAAGAACTTGAGACTGAGTTACCCTTCAAAATGCATAGTAAAGGGCGATAGCAAGGTTTATCAGATTTCTGCAGCATCGATACTAGCAAAAGTGACGAGAGATAGGATAATTGAAAAATTCGATTCACAATTTCCCCAGTACAAGCTGGCGAAACACAAGGGTTATCCAACGGTGGAACACTTAGAAACATTGCAGATGTATGGCCCAACTTATTTCCATAGACTGACATTTGATCCAGTTAGGAAGATTTTGAATACTCAATTGTTGGAAGAATGGTATCGTGATGGTAAGATAAGTGTTGAACGGTACAGAGTGATTTTAGATTCAATGGGGGTGGATATTTTTGGCAACATTCGAATCAAGAGACGGAAAAGCAGAAAGAGTTGATTCTTCACGATTTGAAAAGTTTGAAAAGAGTGTTTTAGATAAAGGATTTGTAAGATTGGCTGACATGATGGGCGATGATTATTCAGCAGTTAAAGCAGCACGTGTTTCATATGGTCAAGGATTGAAAACGCCACAAAAGGACAAGTCACTCGTTTTATATCTCATGGAACATGGGCACGAGACACCTTTTGAGCACATAGTATTCACATTCCATGTGAAAGCACCACTCTTCGTCACAAGACAATGGTTCAGGCATCGTATAGGTTCTTTCAACGAAATCAGCCAAAGGTACACGGAAGTCAAAGAGGAAGAGTTCTACGTACCGGATAATGTGCGCGTGAATATATCTGAAGATAGGCAAAAGTCTGTAGAAGTAGAAGACACCGCACTTTTGGAGAGTATAAGAGAATCGATACAAAAGGCATGCGAAGAAAGCTACAGAGTTTACAAAGAGCTTTTGAACAAAGGTGTGGCAAGGGAACTTGCCAGAGTTGTCTTACCGTTATCCACTTACACTCAGTTTTATTGGACGGTAAATGCCAGGAGTTTAATGAATTTTTTGAGTTTACGTGCTGATTCGCATGCGCAATGGGAGATTCAACAGTACGCATTAGTCATAGCTGAGTTTTTCAAAGAGACTTGTCCGTGGACATACGATGCGTTTATTAAATTTACTTACAAGGGCGATTTGTTACCTAAACAGAACGTATTGGAAAAATAAATGGTGTAAATTAGATGAAAAGCGAAAGGGGGAAGAGCACAATCGTTTATTTTGGATGAAGCGAGGTTTCATGTGCTCGTACGTGATGAAATTATCCGAACTGTTAAAGCTTGTAGATGGTGTGGTACTTGTTGGCAACGATGAACGAAATATTGACGACATTGAAATAGAAAAGGTAGCAGCTTCGGATCTAATGAGCGATGTACTTGCACTTCCAGAACCAGGTTCTTTACTTGTTACGGGATTAGCAACCCCACAATGTGTAAGAACTGCTGCCGTTGTAGGTACACCGGTGGTTTTGGTCGTAAGAAACAGAGATATCATGCCAGAAACAAAGATTGCCGCTGAAACATCTGGTGTAATACTTTGTGTTACAAAAAAAGGTATGTACGAAGTCTGTGGACTTCTTTATGAAGCAGGGCTAAAAGGTGCTTTCATGGAAAGAGATTAATCCTTCAGCTCTCGCATTCAAGGTCTCTTGGAGGTGTTGCAAATGTTTATAAATACAGAACCACTGTATGCTTCAATGGTTGAAGAGATAAAAACTCGAATTTCAAAACTCAGTCGTACGCCAAAATTAGCTGTTGTTACTTGCCAACCTGATCCTTCGACCCTAAGTTATCTGAAGAGTCAGGAAAAACAAGCAAAGAGGTTAGGAATCGAATTTTCTGTTTACGAATCGTCAAAGGCATCGGAATTGAAATTGCTACTTTCAAGGTTATCTGCTGATACCTCTATAGATGGCATTTTGTTGACTCATCCGCTGCCGAAAGATATTTCAGAATTAGAAGTTGCATCGATGATCTCACCCGAAAAAGATGTAGAAGGCAGAAACCCATTGAATTTGGGTAACATCTTGTATGATCACCCAACATTTCCACCGTGTACGGCGCAAGCTGTTATGAAGATCATAAACTACGTTACGAACCCATCCGGTAAGAAAATTGCAGTCATCGGAAGAAGTGTAACGGTTGGAAAACCATTAGCCATGCTTCTTTTGCAGAAAGGAATTGACGCAACTGTTACAGTGTGTCATTCTAAAACGCAAAATATCGCTGATATAATGAAAAACTCAGATATAGTCGCAGTTGCAATAGGGAAAGCAAAGGCTTACAACAAGGATTATTTCAAACCTGGAACTATTGTGATCGATGTGGGAATCAACGTCGAAAATGGTGAAATATGTGGTGATGTAGACCCAAGTGTATCTGAAATATGTGATATAACACCGGTTCCGGGTGGAGTTGGAAAGATAACCACGCTTGTTCTCATGGAAAATACCGTGAGAGCAGCAGAACTTAACAGGCAACTATAATATCATATACGTAGGTGTGAAAATTAGGAGGTGTAAGTGATGAAAATGGTATTTGCAGGTGCACCAGATGCAGGTGCAGCAGCAGGAACAACAGCAACAACAGGCAGTAGCAGTGGGGCATTGATACAGATGGTAATAATGCTCCTTTTGTTCTTTGC
>DPXZ01000005.1 GCA_003526765.1 Fervidobacterium sp. | reverse complement strand
GGTATAGGTTTCAAAAATCAGAAAAGGGAGGGGCAAATATGAAGAAGTTCTTAGTGGTACTTATGGTTACATTGTCGATATTCAGTTTTGCAAAGGTAAAGATTCAATTCTGGCATGCGATGGGCGGTGACAGGATCACACTCATTCAGAATACGGTAAATGATTTCATGAAAGCAAATCCTGATATTGAAGTTACCGTTCAGTATGTTGGGAGTTATGAAGAAATCTTGGCCAAAACTGTTGCAGCACTACAGGCAGGCACACCACCACACATTGTCCAGCTAAATGAAATCAGTACGAAAAAAATGATAGACAGTGGCTTAATAGTACCTGTGGAAGACTTAATTAAGAAGGATCCAACATTTGACAAAAGCAAGCTTGTGTCGCAAGTTCGCAATTACTATAGTATAGGTGGAAAACTGTACTCCATGCCTTGGAATAGTTCAACACCTCTACTTTTCTACAACAAAACGATGTTCAAGCAAGCTGGATTGGATCCTAACAAGCCTCCAAAGACCTTCAGCGAGGTAATACAATATTCTAAGAAGCTACTAAGTAAAGATAGCAAAGGCAACATAACGAGAACGGGAATAACATGGAATCTTTATTCTTGGTTCTTTGAAGAATGGATGGCGGAGCAGAACAAACTGCTCGTTGATAACAATAACGGTAGGACAGGACCAGTCACAAAAGTTGTTTTCAATAACGATGCTGGTTTGAAGATATTTGACTTTTGGAATACACTTACGAAAGAAGGTTTGATGATAAATACAAAACCCGGCGACTGGACAGCTGCTCGACAATTGTTCCTATCACAAACAGTCGGTATGTTGATCACTTCCACATCCGATGTCGCATTATTACTATCTGAATCGAAGAAACAAGGATTTGAAATCGGTGCAGCATACATCCCCATCCCAGATGGAGTACAAAGAGCAGGTGTGATACCCGGTGGCGGAAGTTTGTGGATAATCAAACAGAAAAACCAAGATGAAATCGATGCATCCTGGAAACTTGTTAAGTATTTAGCCGATGTTGATCCACAGATACAATGGCATAAAGGTACAGGATATTTTCCAGTTAGAAATGATGCCATCGACAAGTTACAAAAGCAAGATTATTACAAAGATAATCCAATGCACTACGTGGCAATACGGCAATTGGTCGAAACAATTCCATCTTATGCAACAATGGGAGCAGTTGTGGGTGCATTCCCAGAAATCAGGAATGCTATAGAGACAGCGGTTCAAAAAATGCTTAATGGTCAGTTAACTCCACAGCAAGCACTGGAAGAGGCTGAAAAATCTGCAAACAACGCAATAAAGCAATACTTCTAATAATTACCTTTGAATAGGCTGGTGATGAACCAGCCTATTTTCTGTTTTACAATATTGCATTACACCAAACTTTCTCAGCAACAAAGGTAAGGCTACTTTTTGTTTGAGCAAGTCGAACACAGTTGAGGAAAGGAGAGATAGTAATGAATGAGTTATCTACAAAGAGAAGAAAAATGAGATTAAGCAAAAGAACCGGGAAATTTTTCCCATATATTCTCATATTACCTACATTTGTAATCATCACTTTATTCATATATTTTCCAGCACTTTATTCTTTCTATCTCAGCTTTTTTAAGGTCTCGCCATTTGGCAATAGAAAAGTATTCGTAGGAATGCAAAATTTTATTGAGATGTTCACAGACGAGCGTTTCATAAAGTCGGTGAGTTTTACACTCATTTTTACTGGTACAACAGTTTTAACAAGTGTTTTGGTATCCTTCTTGGTAGCCATACTGCTTAATCAGAAAGTTCCAGGTGTAAGATTTTTCAGGACCCTTATTTTTGCTCCTTATGCAGTCTCAACAGCAGTTGCTGGTGCACTTTGGGGATTTCTTCTTAATCCGGTAGTTGGATATGTAAACTATGTCATGGCAAATGCGTTTGGAATACAAGTCAATTGGCTAGTTACGATACCATATGCAGCTTTTGCTGTCATAATAGCCAGTATATGGAAAACACTTCCATTTGATATTATATTCTACTTAGCTGGTTTACAGGGGGTTTCAGACGAACTGATCGAGGCATCTAGGCTTGACGGTGCAAATACATGGTCAATAATGTGGAAGATACTCTTCCCACTCCTCTCGCCAACTACGTATTATCTTATTATAATGAACATAATAAGTTCCACATTTGAATCATTTGCGATTATAGATGTTATGACGAGAGGTGGCCCTGGTGAGTATACCACCAATTTGATTTACAAAATATACATTGATGGTTTCAGATTCTCAAAGACAGGTCCTGCATCTGCTCAAACAGTTGTACTTTTCATAATCATGTCTATCGTCACATTCATTTACTTTAGAGTTGGCAGAAAAGAAGTATACTATCAATAACTTTCAATAGCTTTTGTATTGTCGTGTACTCACTTGTATCGATTATGTTTGGAGGGTGATGTAGCGTGGTAGTAAGGGATAAGAAAAAGATTAATACAAAGAAACTTGTTAAGACATGTCTAATAGAATTTGCAATGATACTCTTTGCCATTTTCATGTTTGGTCCAATTTTTCTTGCATTTACAATGAGTGTACAACCTCCACATGTGGTATTTTCTTTTCCACCGAAGATTCTTCCCAGAGGATTCCACATTCAGAATTACATTCAAGCGTTTAAGGTGGTACCGTTTGGGCGGATGATGTTGAATAGTTTAATTGTATCAGTTTTCATAACAGCTGGGAAACTTTTTACGGGTGTTCTTTCTGGATATGCCTACGCGAACTTTAAGTTCAAAGGTGATAAATTCTCTTTCGCCATTCTTTTTGCTACACTGTACATCCCAGCTGAAATAGTTTTGATAATACCATTATTCCAGGTCATCAGTTCGTTCGGGTGGGTCAATTCTTATCAAGCTATGATAATACCTTTCCTTGCAAGTGCAACTAACACGTTTATCTTTCAGCAACATTTCAAGACTATCCCAAAAGATTTTGAGGATGCAGCAAAAATCGATGGTGCATCTTCGATTCAGTATTTGACTAAGGTAATCCTTCCGTTATCAAGACCCATAATAGCAGGTGCTGCCGTTATCAATTTTACTTATGCATGGAATATGTACTTGTGGCCAATGATAGCGTGTATGAGAGATGACATGAAGACTGTTCAAGTTGCTATAAATATGATAATGAACGCAGAATCGGCAAATAACTGGGCAGTAATAATGGCGGCAACTGTCGTTGCACTCTTACCAACGCTGCTAATTTTCTTCTTCTTGCAAGATCTATTTGTTAAATCACTCGTGGGTACAGGACTTAAGGGGTAATAGTTAGTAGAAATGAATGGACAGTATAACGTTTTTGCACAGCTAATGTGCAATCTTTAGTTTATTAAACTTACCCGTTTGCTATAATCTCTTTACTTATTCTAACCTGATGACACAATGAGTTTATTGACATTGAACATTTTTTGTAATATCATATATTGAATAAATGGACATTGTAAAATTGTATTTGTCGAAAAATGGACAGTACAGGATATATAGTATCGAAGCGATTAAGGAGAGAAACGAGGAGGAATGGTATGGCACAAAAGTTTTGTTCTTTTTGCGGAAGGTCGTCGGATAAGGTAGAGAAGTTGATAGCAGGTCCTGGAAATGTATACATATGTAACGAGTGTGTAGAACTTTTCCATGATATACTGCAAAGTGATCAGAAGTTAAAGCCTGTAGCTACTACGAAAGATAAGAGAGACATTCCAACACCTTCCCAAATAAAGAGTGAATTAGATAAGTACGTTATAGGTCAAGAGAGAGTGAAAAGAATTCTCTCTGTTGCTGTGTACAATCATTACAAGAGAGTATTTTTTGGCAAAGATGCAAACGATGTGGAGATCGAAAAGTCGAATATAATTCTGATAGGACCTACGGGTAGTGGTAAAACACTCATGGCAAGGATTCTTGCACGCATACTGGATGTACCATTTGCAATAGCCGATGCAACCCCACTAACTGAAGCAGGATACGTTGGAGAAGATGTAGAAAATGTGCTTTTGAGGCTCTTGGAAGTTACAAATTTCGATGTAGAGCGTGCACAATATGGAATCATATATATCGACGAGATAGATAAGATTGCCAGAAAATCACCAAATCCATCGATAACAAGAGACGTAAGTGGAGAAGGCGTACAGAAAGGGCTACTCAAGATCGTTGAAGGTACCGTTGCAAACGTACCGCCTCAGGGTGGTAGGAAACATCCTTACCAAGAGTTTATAAAGATCGATACAACGAATATATTATTCATAGTGGGTGGTGCCTTCGATAGCTTGGATGAGATCGTTAAAAGACGAATTGAAGGAAGCACGATGGGCTTTAACGCACCTGTTAAGAGCAAAGAAGAACTGAGGCTTGGAGAAATACTGAGGCATGTTACACCTGATGATCTCGTTGAATACGGCTTGATGCCCGAGTTCATTGGCAGATTTCCTGTCATAGGGACACTCGAAGATTTGAGTATAGAGGACCTCGTGAGAATTTTGAGGGAGCCAAAGAATGCTGTATTGAAACAGTACAAGAAACTTTTTGAAATAGATGGTGTGAATTTGGAGATATCAGAAGATGCACTGTATGCAATTGCCAAAGAAGCTCTGAGAAGAGGTACAGGTGCGCGTGCGTTGAAGAGCGTCTTTGAGGAAGTCATGATCGATATCATGTTCGATATACCTGACTTAAAAGCAGTTGATAAGGTTATAATCACGGAAGATTGCGTAACGAAGAGAGAAAGACCGCAGATTTTCTTGAAAGAGTCCGCTTGAGATGGAATTTCTCTACGGATTGGTGATATGAAATATGCTTGTTTTAGGGATAGAAACTAGTTGCGATGAAACATCCGTCGCATTAGTCGAGGATGATAAAGTAGTAGCAAATTTGATATATTCGCAGATAGCAACACATAAAAAATTTGGTGGAGTTGTACCTGAAATAGCAGCACGGGAGCATCTAAAGACGCTCCCTATTCTTTTCTCTGAGCTAATGGACCAAAGTAACGTTCCAATAGAACAAGTAGATGGCATCGCTGTGACAAAGGGCCCCGGATTAATTGGTGCGCTCCTTGTTGGTGTGTCTTTTGCAAAGGGATTAGCTTTAAGGTATCAAAAGAAGTTAGTTGGTGTAAACCACATCGTTGGTCATGTCTACGCAAATTACCTTGCATATCCTCAGTTGAAACCACCTTACATAGTTTTAATGGTCTCTGGTGGACACACGCTCATAATGAAGGTTGGAGGTTATGAAGATATAAAGATCATTGGACGTAGCGTAGATGATGCGGCTGGTGAGGCTTTTGACAAGATATCAAGACTGCTTGGCCTTGGATATCCTGGCGGTCCTGTGATAGATCAATTGGCAAAAAATGGTAACTCAAAGGCATTTTCTTTCACGAGGCCTAAAATCTACGATCCTGACTTCGATTTTAGCTTTTCTGGTCTGAAGACTGCCGTGTTGTATGAAATAAATCGATTGAAGAAATCTGGTTACACCGAAGAAACGTTACCCATAAATGATTTAGCCGCGAGTGCTCAAGAAGCCATATTGGATGTCTTACTATACAAAGTTACGAAGGCTGCAAAGGAAAATGGATTGAAAGACATAGTACTTGCAGGTGGAGTTGCGGCAAATAGTAGGCTCAGACAAAAGATAGATGAACTATCAACACAATTCAATTTCTATCTTCCGCCACTGGAGTTTTGTTCAGACAATGCTGCAATGATTGCAAGGGCCGGAATCGAGAGATTGAAACTTGGATACGACGATGGTCTTGATATAGAGCCATCTCCGAATTTTTTCGAAATGATGATGCAATGACATCTTACAAAACTGATGTTGGATGTGTGGGCGTATGAGCTCTTACATACTCGAGATAGACGCTGAAAGATTTAAGAACATCTTAAAGAAGGCAGATAAGGTGTGTGGCACGTTAGAACCATCGAATAGGAAAATTGCCTTTTTTGCTGAAGATAATGAGATGTATGTAATGGCATCCGATGGTTGTCTTACCGGTTATTTCGACCTTTCTCCTTTTCTACTTTCAAAGTCATTGTCTCCATTTGAAGTCCCGTTGGACGTCGTAAAGCAGTTCACATCAGAACTGAGTGGCAAGGTAGTTTTTTCATACCAAAATGGCATTCTATCCCTCAAGTGTCTCAGTGAGATTCTCCAGCTGAAGGTCGGTTACATCCCATCTCAGAGAGAGCACGAATTTCACATTCAAAAGCAAACCGACGAGGATACAATACGCATATCAAAGAGGAAGTTCCTTGCAGAACTCGATTTGGTATCAGGGTATTTGGAGGAAGGAAGTTCAGTCGATATTTTCTATTCTGCTAGTGCATTTGAGTTTGTCTCACAGCACGCTGGGATAGTCTCTTATGCAAGATTAAAGGCAGAAAACGTCGGACAAACTCAAGCGGCATTACCAGAAGAGATAAGTATCCCATTTGTTTCTGCAAGACATTTGATAAAGTCGATGGAATTGGAAGAGATAGAAGAACTGAAGATAACATTCAATAGCGCAGAAGAGAAGATGCACTTAACTGGCGAGGCTATTTACACCATCTGTGGTGACGTACCAAGCCAATCTCCAGAAAGGGTTAGGCAATTGTGTGCTCAAGTTACACCAGACTGTAGATTGTTTACAAGCCAACTTCAGAAAGTACTCCGTAGGGCGCTCTTAGCTGGAAGATTTTCGGATATAGAGCTGTACACGCGATCAAATCAAATAGTCGTTGTTTCTCATTATAGTTCGATTGCATACAAAGGCACATTAGAAGTGGAGTGTGCAAAGGAATTCTCCATAAAAACAAAAGCCTATTTACTGCGCAGTGCAATAAATAGGATTGGAAGTCAGAACCTTATAATATCTGTGATCGATAAATTCGTGGTCATAGCTTCTCCATCACTCACCAGATTCTTGATCCTCGGGAATCAAGGGAGTCAATGAGGGATTGAGTAATGTGTCTAAAGGTGAGCCCACTGTGGAACTTGTTGTATCATCGATCGAAACTAACGAGTTCAACAAATTCATCATTTGAATGGACTTCAATCTATTGACGTAAGTTTGAGATATCTGTGTTAGTTTAGACGACTGAGAACTTTGCAAAGTCTGGGAGTCCTGTGAATTTGCCGAATCTTGCGGCGTCTCCTCACCGCCAAGACTCCTGTAAATCATGTCTGAAACGCTCTTGAGATCAGTTTTTGCAGACTTCAATGCGTAATCTTGCAAGAGCATCTCTCTGAACCAGCTCTCACCGAAACTATCTTGTAGAAAGCCACTCTTCGGTACTGTATCGTACATCTTCTTGAATACTTCGTATATATACATGGAAGCAAACTCATCCGAAGCCTTTCTCAACTGTTTCTGATAATCATCATAACTTGTGTTAGTTGAATTGTTTGCGTTTATAGAAGACACACTATTTGATAGATTGATCATGAAAATCACCTCGTTTGTCCTTAGTCGTAACTTTAGTCGTAAATGGTTGCTAACTACATGACTCTCATTTGAGCAAAAATCACGCCAGCCTTGTACAATTCTTGAACAATTGCGATTACATCTTGAGGTGTAGCACCAAGTGATTTCAATGCCGTTACAAGGTTACCTATGGTTGCTTGTTTATCTCCAAGTTGACCGTTGCTTATCGTCACAACAAAGTTGCCATACGAAAGTACAAAATCCGATATGACAACATCTCCGCCAAAGACAACTGTGCCAGTTCGTTCATTTATGACTACCTGAGCAACTGTATCCATTGGCACTTCTATTTCCTCAACCAGTGCTAAGAACGAAATCACATCGTCCGCAAAGACGTTGGGTACGTTTACTTTGACACTAGCACCATCTATGGCCTTTGCTATGTTTACGCCAAATTTTTGATTTATCGCGAGCGCAGTTCTTGCAGCTGTCGTCAAATCTGGCTTGTTCAAGAGCACAGTTACCGCATTACCGTCTATAATTTGAGATGGAATCTCACTTTCAATTATAGCACCTTCCGGGATATATCCAACCAATGGAAATCTTTTTTGCAGATTTGCAGTACCTTTTACATCCTCTCCACCGATGGATACGTTACCCTGTGCGACTGCATATATCTTACCGTCCGCTCCATAAAGTGGTGTCTGGAGCAATATCCCATCTTTCAAACTCTTTGCATCGTTTATGCTTGCAAGCTGTACATCGAGGCGCATACCTGCTTTATAAAATGCTGGGATATCAGTTACAACCATCACAAGCGCAACGTTTTTCGTCTTCAACGCATTTTGATCAACGGTAACACCGAAATTCTTCAGCATGTTTGCCAACAACGTGGAATTAAGCGAGCCGCTATCACCCGTACCGTTGAGACCAACGACAAGCCCAATGCCGAAGAGTTGATTATCTCGAGCACCTCTAAACTTTGCAAAGTCTTTTATTCTTACATTCACACCGAATGTAAATGTTACAGTCAGGATGAAAAACAACGCTATTACTCTTTTTGATTTCAATTTGCGCATAGCTGGTTACCTCCACATCATGAAGCGTTCGAAATATGAGGTTATTTGAACAGTCCTGTTATTGAAGCAAGTATCAAGCCGAGCCAAGAACTTTGTTGTGGATCATCTTGAAATACTATCTTACCATTTTCCCAAATCTGTGCATCTATGAGGTCAGTGGAATTCACAACATTGTCTGGACCTATCGATTGAGGATGTACCCAACCTGTGATTATAATTTCTCTCAGGTCGTTCCCCACCTTTATTTGTTTTTTTCCTTCCAAAAAGAGCTTCCCCGTCTCGTCCACTTGTTTCACAACAGCAGTCAATTGTACAACTGCATTTGCCTGGCTCTTGTTGTCTCTTTTATCTGTATCAGAACTATTAGCTGGCAAATACTTACTCAAATCCAACCCTACGAGTTTCGTGCCTGTGTTTATCGCATTCACGAATGCGCCAGTAAGTGAATTGACTTGAGATGATGTGGAAATCCTCGGTGATTCGTATACAACGACAGTAACATAATCACCCACACGAGAAGGCTTGTATGTGCCTAATATGTTTTGAAATTGCGGATTCTTTGAATTCGTATACAATGAATCAGCAAGAACAAGTACAGAGATAAGCAAGAACACGATACTGGCAAATCTGATAAGTCCCTTACCCATTCAATCACTTCCCTTCGAAAACTTTTATCGTGCCATCTTCTTCAACTGTGCCATTTATTATTGAGCCATTGTCTTGGTTTTTGATACGAATAACATTACCAATATACCCATTTTCCAATGCTTGTGCAAGGATCGAAACACTTATACCCCCGATGTTGCTGTATGCCTTTATTATTTGGCCTTTTATTACTGGTGGTACCTCACTTAGGTATTTCATATCGATTACTTCATCTTTTGAAAAGACCTTATTTGCCATCATCGGTAAGTCTTCCTCAAGTGTTGGGATTTTCGTCAAAGAGTATATGTTAACTTCCTCATACCTCACATCGTTTATACCGATGATCTCACCCTTCTCTATTCTTCTATTAGCTATTGCCACTTTCCTTAACAAAATTGCATTGTATTGCAACGTGACGTATCCCACAATCCTTCCACCTTTCTGGAGCGTCACTCGCACAAATGGTGATGATTTGGTGGTTGCGTAGACGGTTATGGAGTAGGAATCGTGATCTATGACTTTCCCAGTCTGAGACTTGAGATTGAACGTAGTACCATCCGGATAGTGTGTATGGAGTTCTTTCAAAACCACATCACTGATGGTATCTTCAGATATCTCGTTCCTTTTCTCCTCGTTTGATATTTCATTCTCACTCTTTGCCTCAATGACAACAGGTATGTCATCTATTTCAACATCGATAATTCCAACTCTTTTCTTCAATAAGTTGTAGAGATACTTCTTCGTCAAGGTAATCGAACTATTCGCAGGCAAGTATGCCACGATTATTTTATCCAGTGTTTCTTTAGGTACATCTGTCTCACTGATCACATCGCCCATTAACACAGGCCCACCGAATGTAGCTACATTCGATTTGAATGATGCAAAGAAAGGATAAACGCATGAAGCACAAGCAATTAGTATAAATACCGATAGTGCTTTGGTCAGTTTTACTCTAGTAGGGTAACTCAATCTTCCACCCCTTTCTTTCGCCTCTTTCAAATTTGCTGATTGAACCACGTATTATTATACTATGATCACGTGGTACTTCCCTTAAAGAATTGAGGAGATTTAGATTGAAGATATTCTTATGAAGAGGGTAACTTAACATTTTTGAATGACTTTTGAGTGAGGGGATATTACACGGATAGCTTTTAGACTCAATTTACCAGATATCGCATGAAGCTCCATTGAGAAATAATGGAATGGTTAGAGAGATGGTTAGAACAAGGCAACATAGACGAGATTTTTACCATTTGAAAAACAAAATGCAGTCAGCGATGAACTGTAACAAAACACTATGATAGCGCTAATAACGATATCACACATGAAATTTGTACCGGTCTGCCTTTTTCGTTAAATGGCGATGTGCTCTATTTCTCTATCGCCTTTACCCTTAGCATACCGACAAGAACTAAGACTGCGGCAACTGAAAAACCGATGAGCGACA
The DNA here is from genome assembly GCA_003526765.1 of Fervidobacterium sp. GTDB lineage: Bacteria > Thermotogota > Thermotogae > Thermotogales > Fervidobacteriaceae > Fervidobacterium. Next base: position 19,199 of record DPXZ01000005.1, on the reverse strand, counting down.
TCCAAGGTTTATCCTCGAACTCGCCCTCGATCAGGATTGATGTAGTAAGCAGCGTTATGAATGCTCCCAAACAAAACAGTATAATCGGCAAGAGCCATCCCTTTTTGATTATGCCAGTTTTGTTCACACCAATCATAATCAATACAAATCCAACCGTTAGTCCGATAGCAGACAGGCCAGGTGCATCGTCGTAGTCACCTAAGGTAAACAACACCCCTCCGATAAGTATCCCTGCGATAATTGGAATCAAAACTGCTGGCTTTAAGATAGCTTTCATATCATCCCCACCTTTCAACTAATGCAAGCAGAGCACCTAACCTAAACATCCAAATCCAACAGAGAGAGTTGCTTTGCATGTCTCATTATGTAACCACGTCTTTCTTCTGGATCCTTACCCATAAGTATCTCAAATAGGTTGTCTGCCTCTTCCGCATCTTCTATTCTAACCTTGATGATCTTTCTAGTTTCTGGGTTCATCGTCGTTTCCCAGAGCTGTTCTGGGTTCATCTCACCGAGACCTTTGTAACGCTGAATTTCATATTTTTTGCCTTCTATGGCAGCCAACTTTTCCTTCAACTCTTCATCCGAATACAGATACATCGGTTTCTCACCGCTCACCGCAATTCTGTAGAGTGGTGGCATGGCAATATATATCCTTCCGTCCTCCAACAAGTGTCTCATGTATCTATAGAACAGTGCAAGCAAAAGCGTTCTGATGTGGGCACCATCGACGTCAGCATCAGTCATTATGACGATCTTTCCATATCTCAATTTACTCAAGTCAAAATTGTCTCCTGTGCCGCTACCAATTGCGGTGATGATATCCCTTATCTGCTCGTTTTTGAGTAACCTCAGTTCGTTACTCTTTTCGACATTCAATATCTTACCGCGTAGTGGTAGAATCGCTTGAAAGTTCCTAGCCCTTGCTTGTTTTGCACTACCACCTGCAGATTCTCCTTCCACTATGAATAACTCCGCCTCTTCCATATTCTTCGTTATACAATCCGCGAGTTTTCCGGGAAGCATGGAGGCACCAAGTGCATTCTTGCGTTTTACTGCCTCTCTTGCATGTTTCGCCGCTTCTCTGGCTTCCCTAGCTTGCTGTGCTTTCTGGATAATCACTTTTAATGTATTCTCATTCACTTCGAAGTAATCCATGAGAGAGTCTCTTACTACCTTTGCCACGGCCTCTTGAACTTCTTCATTACCAAGTTTCGATTTGGTCTGTCCTTCAAATTGCGGTATACCCATCATGAGCACGTTGATAACGGCAGTCATACCCTCGCGCAGATCTTCACCGCGGAATGGATCACCTTTTATGAGATTTCTCTTCTTTCCAAAATCGTTTATTGCACGTGTAAACGCTGTCTTGAAACCTGTTACATGTGTACCACCATCGACTGTCTTTATGTTGTTTACGAAAGAAACGATTTCTTCTTCGTCATCATCAGTGTACTGCAATGCGATGTGCACTTCAACATCCTGATAGGTCCCATCTATCAATACGACATCGTGAAGCGTCTTGGCACCCTTATTCAAATACATGACAAATTCCTTTATTCCACCAGCATAATGGAGAGTTCTCTGCATGTTATCTCGTTCATCTATAAATTCGATAGTTATGTTCGGATTGAGAAAGGCAAGGTCTCTAAGTCTCGTAAGTAAGGTATCTGCATCGAATTCTACAGTAGTAAATATCGTTGCATCAGGCTTGAATCTAACGATCGTACCTCTGTTGTCAGTCTCACCAACAACTTCTACTTCTGTGGTCTTTAAACCACGTGAATACCTTTGTCGATAAATTTTTCCGTACCTGTGCACTTCCACTTCCATCCATTCGGAGAGTGCATTAACAACGGACGCACCAACACCGTGCAATCCACCACTTACTTTGTAATTATCTTTGGAAAACTTTCCACCTGCATGGAGTGTGCTCATTACCAATTCAAGTGCACTTGTACCCGTTTCAGGATGAATATCAACGGGAATACCACGTCCATTGTCTTCTACTTCTATAGACCCATCGCTCTTTATGACAACCTTTATCCTATCGCAATAGCCCTGTATAGCTTCATCGATACTGTTATCTACAATTTCGTAGACCAAATGGTGCAAACCGTTCTTACCAGTCGAACCTATGTACATACCCGGCCTTTGTCTAACTGGTTCAAGGCCCTTCAAAACTTGTATATTTTGAGCATTGTATTCATCTGCAACGGTTTCGTTCAATACATCGTTTGTATTCACAAAGTTCACCTCCGTAGATTTCATGAAATACCTTAGATCTTGATTCAACGAGAACTCTCAACAACTATGTTGATATCATCAACTGTAACTTTCAACTTGTCGTGAATCTTCTTCTTTATTTGTCTTTTCAGCATTCTCAATTCATTTGCCCATATATAATCATCGCACTCTATGTAGAGTGTGCCATTTTTGAACTCAGAAAATTTGCAATGATTGCTGATGTTTTTTCCAAGAATGGCTTCTGATTGTTCCTGTAACGATGCAAGAATGTAAAGCTTCTCAAAAAAGTAGTTTTTCCTGGATAATTCTTCTATGGCCTTTCTCAAAGTGATCATTTTACATGATCCTCTTTACATAATCCTCAAATTGCTGTGATAGTCGCCTCGAAAGTTCTGTTGATTTCGTCTTTACATTACCAATTTGATCAACAGGCACAATCCCTCTACTAGTATGCGTCAAAAATACTTCGTCTGCGTAGAACACTTCTTGAGGATCAACGAATCTCTCCTCTGTTTTGATGCCAATTTCTCCAAGAAATTTGATCACGTGCATTCTTGTTATACCATCAAGAATACCAGATTCTAACGAAGGAGTCACAATCGTTCCATCCATCACAAGAAAGATGTTGCTGAACGTCCCCTCACACACTTGCCCATGGTTTCCAAGCATTATTACATCGTAATTATCCAACTTAGTAAGCCTTGCAAGATATATATCTGGTCTCCCAAGAGATTTCAAATCAGCTGGTATGCTCTTTGGATCTGCTCGTCGCACTTTTGCAAAATCTATCTTCACGAAATCGGTAATGAAGTCACTACTATCCTCAGTCGAAATGTAATTAACTAACTTACCGGAGTACACGTAGACAATCCTTATTCTATCTGAAAGATTATCGTATACAAGTGACTCAAATTCTTCCAATTTTGGTGGCTCTATCTTCAAATAAGATAGAGATTTACATAGCCTTTTGTAATGCTCAATTAGCGCAAAAGGTTTTCCGCCGTATGTGCGGATGGTTTCGTATACTGCTATGCCTTTTGTAAGTGATTCAACCAATTCACTCGTTCGATACTTGCTTTTGATCAATCTTGGACACCACACCTTCTTCGGTAACCGAACACACCCTTACTCTCACAAAGTCACCGATAGTACCTGCGTTTATCTCGTGATAAACATAGTATTCATCATACCCAGCATAAATACCATTGGCTACACCTTCTACAAGAACATCCACGTTCCTTCCGATGAGCTTTTGTCGGTATTCATTTGCTATGTTACGCGCATGTCTTATTAGTAGCTCCGCTCTCTCTTTCTTGATGTTCCCCGGTATCTGATTCTCAAATTCAGCCGCCCTTGTTCCAGGCCTTGCAGAAAAGCGGAATGTGTGCACCTTGCTGAACTGTGCTCTTGTTACCAGTTCGAGCGTTTCTTTGAATTCCTCTTCAGTCTCACCTGGAAATCCAACCATGATATCTGTTGTAATTGAGAAGAGTGAATCTACCTCTCTCAGTTTATTAACATTTTCCATGAACTGTTCGGCATCGTAGGTTCTTCCCATTCTTCTCAAAACAGAATTACTGCCACTTTGAATTGGTATATGTAAATGGTTACATATCCTATTTTCGTTTCGGATCACTTCGATGAGTTCGTCATTCAAATCTTCTGGATTTATCGAACTAAGTCTTATCCTGAAATCTCCATGCAACTTCAACACTTTGGATAGAAGTGTAGCTAAGTTATCTCCAGTATCAATACCATACTTACCCAGATTGAGTCCCGTGATTACTATCTCTCTGTGCTTTTTAGATATGAGTCTCTCGATCTCTTTCAAAACAACTTCTACTGGTTTACTTCTAATCTTCGTACCCCTTAAACTTCTAATCACACAATAACTACAGCCATTGTTACAACCATCTTCAACTTTTACAAAAGCCCTTGAACGTTCTTCAACAGAATTTTCAACAAGCTCAAATGAAATATCATCATCATTCCAATAGTCTTTGTTTGAATATATACCGTTCTCATTGAGAAAGCTCAATATCTGCTTTTTCTCCAGATTTCCTAGTATAAGATCTACACCTAATTCCTTACGTTCCGCATCATCTCTCGGAATTTGTGCATAGCAACCTGCCAAAATTATTCTCGCTGCGGAATTCTGTTTTCTCAAATGCCTTACTGTTTGTCTCACTTTTCTCTCAGCTTCGGATGTAACTGCACAACTATTGACGATGTAAACATCGGATAGTGGATCTTCATCAGTAACGACAACATAACCAGCATTCTCCAATATTTCTATGATCAGCTCGCTCTCGTACTGATTCATCTTGCATCCTTGCGTGATCATGGAGATTCTCATTATTTGCCGTTCACCGCCATTTCCCTCTTTGTGAACTCTCGCAAGACGGAGAGTCTACCAACAATACCAATTAGTGTGTTGTCATCATCGACAACTGGAATCAATTTATATCCCTTTCTCATTATCATATCAGCTACAAAAAGCAACGTATCAGACGGTTTGACAGTAAAAACCGGTTTAGTTGCATACCTTGCAATTGGGTCATGCGATATCTTCTTCAAATTTGCTATGAAAAGATTCGTATCTGGCAAAAATGCCGCAGTTTGCAGCAAGCTGAAATAACTTGGCAAGCATGCCCTTATTATATCATCTTCACTTATGAAGCCCACGACTTTGAGTTCATCATCTACAACTGGAACACCGGACAATCTGGTCATATCTAACAAATCAACGACTTGTTCAACTGTGTCGTTTTCAAAAACGAACGTCAAATCATGTGTCATTATGTCGGAAACTCGCAATCCTTCCATTTTAGTCCACCCTCTCGCTTAAGATGTTGTTTGTGTATTCACCTATCTGAATTCTTGAAGGTGGTTCTTTACCCATGTAGGCCGTCTTAGCAACGGCTGCCGCATAACCATACCGTGCCATATCTAAGCAACACTTTCCATCCAATTGTGCCAATATCATGCCTGCAACAAAAGTATCTCCGCTTCCAAGCAATCGTGAGTGATCTATCTCAACTTTCGGTGAGAATTTCCATACACCGTCTGCAGTACCAACGAAATTGTAGATTGTCTTGTAAGACAAAATCACGAGTTTTGCACCGTTTTTGATGAAATCTCTTGCAGCTGAAATATATTCTTCCTCATTACTCAAGCTCTTTCCGAGGATATTCTCACTCTGACGCATATCGTATTTGATCACATCGGGTAATGCTACTTTCATCGATGCATTTATTACTTCATCTCTTGCTTCCCAGAATACCGTCTTGCTGTACCTCTTGGCAATCTTTGTAAGCTCGCCATAAATCGAATAGTCAACACCTTTTGGAACACTACCGGAGATAACCACAATCTGTACCTTCTGGACAAGCACTTCAAATCTTCTCAAAAAGATATCGATCGAATCTTGGTTGATAAACGGTCCTTCGGAGTTTATTTCCGTGAGAGTGTGGTTGACGGTATCCTCAATTGCAATGTTTTCTCTTGTATCATCTCTAATGTTAACAAAACTCGTAGAAATGAGAGGACCAATTTTCCTCAATTCAGAGATGAGCATGTGTCCAACATATCCACCAACAAAGCCACTTACAACGGAAGAAATACCATACTTGGCAAGAATTACCGCAACATTTACCCCTTTACCACCAGGAGACATATGATTATTCTCGTTTCTCACTACGCTCAGCTTGTTTAGTGTAAAGTGGTCTATAACAAACTCCCTGTCAAGTGCAGGGTTGAGACATACGGCTAGTACTTTCATTCGATTCCCTCCAAAATGTATGTGTTGGGATCCCCTTCATATAATATTTTACCACTTTTCATGATAGTTAGTACATCTCCAAGACCTATAAATCTTTTCAAAGTTCTTGTTGCCAAAATTATTATTCTATTTTGAGATATATCTTTCAACATCTTTGTGACGAATTCTACGTGTTCATCATCTAAGTGATCTAATATGCAGTCAAATACGAGTACGGATGAATTTCGCAAAGAGGCAATGAAGAGTAGCAAACCTATCTTTTCTAGAACGTAGAGCGACGCGAGTGGTGTTTTTTCAAATTTATATAACGCTTTCAGTACTCCAAATTCGTCGAGTTCAGATGCATATTCTTCGATATTGAATTTGAAGTGATCACCAAAAGCTAATCTTATGAGCTCTCTGAAGTTCAAGTAATCAAGTGATTCCAAAAAATTAGTATCGATGTACGTTACTATTTGCCTGAGTTCCTTTTCTTTGTATGAAGCAGCGTCCACATCATCTAACAGTATCTTGCCAGTATAAGTGATATTTGGGTATACTTCCATATTCAAACGTGCAAGACTTCTTAGAAAAGCAGACTTACCTGAGCCGCGCGGGCCATAAAGGATGGCTATTGTTCCACTATTCAGTTTCATGTTTAAGTCTTCGAATAAAATGCTTTCACCAACTAATGCTGTTAAGTTTTTGACTTCTAATCGAGAAATCTTTCTTCCGTTTTCCTGATTTGCCATTCTATCTGAGCACAACAACTTGTGCTCTTTTCTCCCTTCCAGTGTCATGTGATAAGTTTGTAGATTTTACCAATTTTACTAACAAACCAGAAGTTACCTTGAATTTTTTGAAAGGGCTTCATTTCTATGATTTGTAGAACTTTTTGACTTCTTGTTCTTCGATTTATCTTTGTTTGTGGTATCTTTAAGTCTTTCTTCAAGTTCTTCCTTTGCCTTTTGGTTTCCCATGTTCGCTAATCTTATTATATCATATTGAGAAAGAATCTTTTCCTTTAACAACTTCTTGATTCCCTCCAATGTAATCACTCCTTCTCGGTATAATTATTATTTTAGTTATCCTCAATAGTATTATACCAGATTTCAGTTAAGACATCTTGTACCCTTCTTTAATTTTCAACTCACCAAGTTAAGAGTGAAAAAACAAAGGCGTGCCCACTTTTTTATAAGTTTAAGCACGCCTTTCTCAATGGTTTTCGCTTATATCACTCAACTTTTGGAGCCATTTTTCAAACTATCCATGAATTCCTTTATTCTACTCATCCCTTCTTCAAGTATATTCAATGAATTTGCAAAACTTATTCTGACGAATCCGGGCATTTCAAATGCACTACCGGGTACTGCCGCAACAAGTTTTTCAGCTAACAACCTCTTGCAAAATTCTTCATCGTTATCTCCTACTTTGAAAAACAGGTAAAACGCGCCTTTTGGTTCCAAGAAATCGAGGCCATATTCCCTCGCCTTTTCAATGATAAACTGCCTTCTTTTCTTGAATTCCTCAACCATGTACGCATTGTCCGTCTCACAAGCGGCAATTGCTGCATATTGAGCAATCGTATTAACGTTGGATGCAACGTGACTTTGAATCTTTGACATCTTCTTTTTGACATCTTTGTTCTTTGTTGCTGCGTATCCAACTCTCCATCCTGTCATCGAATGTGATTTGCTGAATGCATTGATGTAGATGAGCAGTTCTTCTCTTACGAGTCCATACATTGACTTGTGTGTTCCTTCATAGACAAGGTCGTCGTACACTTCATCGGTTATAACGAATATACCTCTTTCATTTGCAATCTGAGCAATCATCTTGAGCGTATCGTAATCATATATCCCGCCAGATGGATTGTTAGGTGAATTTACAACGATCGCTTTGGTATTTTCCGTTACGGCAATGAGTAACTCATCTTTCGTTGGCATAAAACCATTTTCGAATTTTGTCTTTACGATGACAGGTTGACCTCTGCTGAGAATTATCTGTGCTGGATAACTCACCCATAACGGTGCGAAGAGTATTACTTCGTCACCAGAATCGAGTATTGAAGCAAATGCATTGAATAAAGACTGTTTTCCACCGTTACTAACAACGATTTCATCGGCAGAAAATTCGATACCCTTTTTAGCCTTCAGATATTTCGATATGGCCTCACGAAGTGCCGGAAGTCCGTTGCTATCTGTGTACTTTGTGTATCCCATTTCAAGTGCCTCGATCGCCTTTTCTACAATCGGTTTTGGCGTTGGAAAATCGGGTTCACCAGCTGTTAAATTGACAACATCCTTACCTTCAGATATGAGCTTTTTAGCTAAAGCATCTACTTCCAAAGTCTTCGATGGTGCGATTAAATCAGTTGGATGCATGTCCATTCACCTTCCAAATCATTTTTTGGCTTGCACTCTTATTTCTTGAATCTGAAAATCGGTGATTTTGTCGCAGTTATATCGTCCAACCTTCTGACTGGTGTGACGTGTGGTGCACTCTTTACAATTTCAGGATTTTCTATGGCTTCATTGTATATTTTCTCCATCGCATTTATAAATGTATCCAGCGATTGCTTGCTTTCGGTCTCAGTTGGTTCTATCATCATTGCTTCATGAACGATGAGTGGGAAGTAAACGGTTGGTGCGTGCAAACCATAATCAAGCAATCTTTTTGCAACATCCAACGACTTGACTTGAGTCTTTTTCACAAATTCTTCGTTGTCTACAACAAATTCATGCATACAAATTCTATCGTATGCAATTTTATACTTACTCGACAATTTCTTTCTCAGATAGTTTGCATTGAGTACTGCCATCTCACTAACGTGCTTCAGGCCGGAATTACCCATCGTGAGTATGTACGTGTATGCCTTTACCATGACTCCAAAATTTCCATAGAAACTTCTAACCATACCTATGGATTTTGGTAAGTTGTAATCTAAATCGTACTTATCATCCGATTTTCTTAGAACCGGTGTTGGCAGGAATTGTGCAAGATGTGCCTTGACACCTATTGGTCCACTACCCGGCCCGCCCATTCCGTGTGGTGTACTGAATGTTTTGTGCAAGTTGAGGTGGACAATATCAAATCCCATATCGCCAGGTCTTGTACGTCCCATTATTGCGTTTAAGTTGGCACCGTCGTAGTACAGCACTGCGCCGACTTCGTGTGCCATCTGTGATATTTTCAATATATCTCTTTCAAAAAGGCCCAATGTATTTGGATTTGTGAGCATTATAACTGCCACTGTATCATCCAAATGTGCCTTGAGCTCTTCCAAATTCACGCAACCATCGCTACCGGATTTTATCTCAACAACATCAAATCCAGCCATCGAAGCGGATGCAGGATTGGTACCGTGTGCACTATCTGGTACGATTACCTTTCTACGCTTGTCCAATTCACCCTTATCTTCAAAATATGCACGTGCAATGAGTAGCCCCGTCAATTCTCCGTGAGCGCCTGCCGCTGGTTGGAGTGTCATGTCGTCTGTACCAGTTATCTCACAGAGTAATTCTTTCAAATGGCCCATGAGATTAACTGCACCTTGGATCGTCTCTCTCGGTTGGAATGGATGAAGATTACTAAAGAGAGCCGCCATATCTTCGTTGACTTTCGGATTGTACTTCATCGTACACGAACCGAGTGGATAAAATCCACGATCGACAGAATAGTTCTTGTGTGCAAGTTCTGTGTAATGCCTTACAACATCTACTTCTGAGACTTCTGGTAGTGCAGGTGCTTCCTTTCTCATCAAGTGCTCTGGCAGATTACAACCCGTATCTGGTAATTCGTAGAGTGGTAATTCGTATCCTTTTCTATTCTTAACTGATTTCTCGAAGATTGTCATTTGGACATCACCTCGATGAATCTCTGTATCGATTCTTTTGTGTTAACCTCTGTTGTACAGACCAACGCACTCGGCCCAAGTTCTTTGTAAACTCTGTCGATTGGGATCGGTCCAAGTATTCCATCTTTAACCATTTCATGCCATTTATCACGATAATTCACCGGTACTTTGATGGTGAATTCGTTGAAGAACTCGCCATCGAATAATCTATCGAATTTTCTGTTTTCAAGCTCTTTAGCAAGGTAATGTGCATTGTTGTATGAACGCCAAGCAACTTCTTTCAGCCCTTGAGGTCCCATCAGCGATAAGTAGATTGCGTTTATCAATGCTATGTACGCTTGGTTAGAACAAATGTTTGAAGTGGCCTTCTCTCTGCGTATATGTTGTTCTCTTGTTTGGAGAATCATCACGTAACCGGTCTTTCCGTCGACATCCTTAGTCTGGCCAATTATCCTACCAGGCATCTTTCTCACATGTTTTTCGAGTGTTGTGAAAAAGCCTATTCCAGGTCCACCTAAATTTGGAGTAACACCCAATGCTTGTCCCTCACCAACGACGATGTCTGCTCCAAATTTCCCAGGTGCCTCAAGCATCGCTAAAGACACGGGCTCCGCGACAACGATGAAGACCACGTCTTGGGGTATTAATTCTCGCAATGCTCTCAAATCTTCCACGATACCAAAGAAGTTTGGATATGCAACTGCCACTGCCGAGGTATTGCCGTCGATCTTTGCCGTCAATTCTTGGATGTCTATCCTTCCAGATCTGTCATAATTGATCTCTTCTACTTCAATTCCGGATGGCTTTGTATAAGTCTTGGCAACTGTTCTATACTCTGCATTTATCGTCCTTGCGACCAGCATCTTCTTCTTACCATTTATCCTCATTGCCATGAGTAAAGATTCGGCAAATGCGCTTGCACCGTCGTACATCGACGAATTTGACACCTGCATGCCAGTCAATTCGCACATCATCGTCTGGAACTCAAATAACATCTGCAACGTGCCTTGGGATACTTCCGCTTGGTAAGGGGTATATGCAGTGAGAAAATTAGGATTCGATGCCAAATGCTTTACAGCGGATGGGATGTAGTGATAGTATATTCCAGCACCAAGAAAGACATTTTCGGGATCAAATTCTATGTTCATCTTTGCCAACTTTTCAACGGCCTTCTTTACCGTGAATTCATCTTTACCTTCGGGTATGTTGTAGCCATCGATCGTCTTTGGTACATCCAAGAAGAGGTCATCTATACTATTGATTCCAATTTCTCTGAGCATTTCCTGGATCTCTTCCTCCGTGTGAGGAACGTATCTATGCATTTTTTTCACTCCCTTCAACATAGCTCATTCAAATACATTTTCTAATGCATTACTATTTTTTACATTGCTTTTCTTGCTTTTCTCACTTTCTTGATCTGACACTGCCACGATAGAATGGCGTCTTTACAACTTTTGCATCAACGTACTTATCTCTGATCAATACCTGGACAGTATCTCCAATCTTTACGTTTGCATCTATCATGACAAATGCAATAGGTCTTCCCAACGTTGGAGAGAACGTTCCACTCGTTACATACCCAATCTTCTGGCCATCTTTGAAAACTTCCATCTCGTGCCTTGGTACAAGTTTCGTTTCCAAAGTGATTCCCCTGAGTCTCCTCTTTAGGCCTGCTTCCTTTTGCTTTAAAAGTGCTTCTTTACCATAAAAATCGCCCTTTTCAAATTTCACTGCCCAAGGGATCGATGCTTCCAAAGGAGTGATTGTGTCGTCCATATCGTTGCCATAGAGTAACAGACCTGCCTCCAACCTTAGTACATCTCTTGCACCCAAGCCTGCCGGTCTGATGCCAATTTCAAGCAATTTTCTCCAAGTAACTGTAGTTTGATTTGCCGGTATGTAAAGTTCAAATCCATCTTCTCCCGTATATCCGGTCCTCGAGATGATGCCACTAACACCAAATATTGAACCCTCTTTGAACGAATAATATCCAATTTCATCGAGGTTCAAGTCAGTGTATGGTTGGAGCATTTCTTGCGTCTTTGGCCCTTGGATTGCTATCAGTCCTGTATCATCAGAAACATTTGTAAGTTTTACATCAAAACCATTTGATAATTTCATAATGTGGTTAAAATCCTTGTCAATGTTGGATGCATTGACAACAAACATGATTCGTTCCGGTGCTATTTTGTAAACAAGTAAGTCATCGACAAAACCGCCATTTTCGTTGCACATAGCAGTATAGATGATATCGCCAAAGTCTATCGAACCAAAATCGTTTGTCACAACATAGTTGGCAAATCTTACGGCATCGGGGCCCTCACATACGAACTCACCCATGTGCGATACATCGAACATTCCAACTTCCTTTCTTACTCTCTCCACCTCTGCTACTATACCATCGTACTGAAGTGGCATGTAGTAACCCGCAAATTCAACGATCTTGGCACCAAGTTTCACATGATCTTCGTAAAGTGGTGTATATTTCACAGTACTTCCCTCCCCTTGAAGGATATTGTATGCTTCTTCGTATCTATCTTCAGGTACAAGTACCTCACATTGAGCACTACTTCCAAAAATTGGATGAACAAAAAGATCCGTCTGTTGGACGATAACAGGTATGTTGTACGCTGCTAACAATTCTTCTATCATTCTTGCCTCTGGTTCACCAACAGTAGTCTTCACTGTCTTCCACATGCGATGCACCCCTTTTCAATTTTCCTCAGATTTTTGAAGAATCTATCAATCTGTACCAATTTATTCTAACATCGCATGTTCAAAACTACAAAATCAAATTAATCTTCCCAATATCGTTTATTTACAACTTTCAAGTGTGAGGCATCCTTTTTATGCCTTCCCACCTTTGCACACGGTTTTCCATTGACTTCTACTATGTCCGCCGTCACATCTATTTTTCTCTTGAGTAACTTCGAACCAACTCCGTAGACATCAACGGGTACGCCAAGTGATTCGAATAATTTTATTTTTTCTTCATCGAACCCTCCAGAAACGACGATTTTCAATTCCTGCAATCCAACTTTATCGAACTCTTGTCTTGCTCGCCAGACAAGTTCAGGACACACGCCAAAAGATTGCGGCCCAATCGGTGTGACCGATTTGTCACGTAGGCTACCGGAAGTATCGAACCTTACCCCCCATATCTTGCCTGCACCTGGTCCGATGACCGGTGATGGGTCTGTAACACCAAGCACAAATTCTTTGTTCATGGTATATTCGTACTGCTTTTTCACGGTTCTAAACGTTGTACCTACAACATCGTTATCCCAGTCCACGAGCACTATTCTGTTCACATTTGCTGGAACATGTTTGTCAAATGCAATGGAAGCATCTTCCGTACTACCATCGTACGCAGCAATAAGCGCATGCGGGATAGTACCCATCGATTCTACACCCCAATAGTCAGCATTGGCATCCGTCGAAACTCCGAACGCACCTGCTTTAAGTGCAGCATACCCATCGGTTGCTTGCACCCAATAGTGGTCAAAACGTGCACTGAAGAAAAGAATTGGCTTACCCCTTGCAGCATCTACGACACGTTTTACCGCAGTTGCGGTACTAGTGCCACGTGCAATAACACCTAATAACACTGTTTCAAGATATCCAAAATAGACCGGATCTCCTTCTATCGTCATCAGTGGTTCACCCTCAGGTACAAAATCACCATCGTTAACCGCTTTGACCTCTATATCATCCCATTTATCAACCCACAAGTCATTCAACTGGAGTCTTAAATCCCATTTCTTCCTCGTAAGTTCGACCACAGCCTCGACATTTCCTTCAACCGATAGACTTTGCATCTCTTTATCCAATTTCAACATCTTGTTGTAGAGTTCAAGTGCTCTTTCTTCATCTTTGTAGTATCCTGTGCAGTATCTCAGTATTGCAAGCGCTTCATCTACACCACAGATAACTGCATCTTCTCTTGGGAAAAACTGATAGTATACCATGGGATGGTGATTATCCTTTTTCAAAACTTCTACATACCTTGTGAAGTATTTATCAGAATAATATCCCATCCTTATCCTATCGATTGCCACTTTAAATACTTTTGGATGCAATCTCATAGACTTCTCATCCATCATCTACCCCTCCTAATCTGCAATGTACCTATCTATTTGATTTATTGATGTATCTGTACATCTTTTGTATTTCTGTATTTATTTCATCTCGCATTTCAGCTCAATCAATGATAACATTTGCCACACCGTAAGACATGCATACACCGCACAGCGTGCATCCGTTTCGGCAATCTTGCGTTGCGATACCACTTTTGAAATTTTGAAACTCTTGCCATAGAAAAGTTTTGTCTACTCCACTATCCAAATGGCTCCAAGGAAAGTCATCATCAAATTCATACGGACCGATGTAGGACGATAAATCAACCTCGCTGAATAAATTCTCCCACTTTTCGTATGAAAAATACTCGCCCCATTCATCATAGTATCCCATCTTGTACGCTTTTTCAATCACAGAAAAGAGCTTTCTATCACCGCGTGAAAGGATCCCTTCGATGAAGCTCTTTTTACCATCAATAATATCAATTTTCGCAAAGTTTCTGTAAGGGCCCAATATTTTTCTCACTGTTTGCATGTATTCAGGTGGTTGAAGTTGTGCAAACTGAAATGCGCTGTGTGGTTTTGGGATGAGCATATTCACCGAAGCGGTAAGATCAAAAAATCCAACTTTCTTTACTTCTTTTATCAGCTCACCTATCTGTCTTATATCTTCTTCGGTCTCATCTGGAAATCCAACCATGAAATACAACTTCAATCTTTGCCATCCAGCACTTTTCACTTTCTTAGCAGTATTGATAATATCTTCGTGTGTTATCTGTTTGTTGATTGCATCTCTCATCTTCTGGCTGCCTGCTTCGGGTGCAAATGTAAGACCTGTCTTTCTCACTTCTGCGATATTGCTTGCAACCTTTACGTTGAATGCATCAACACGCGTGGATGGGATTGAAATAGAGAGCATGTGATCTCTTGCATACGGAAGAAGTTTTTCAACTATCTCTCCTATTTGAGAGTGGTCGAGTGAAGAAAGTGAGAGCAACGATAATTCTTCGTATCCAGTATTTGATATCATTTCGTTTACCGCAGATACGATGTTATCTGCACTCCTCTCACGCACCGGTCTATAGATATATCCAGCACTGCAAAACCTACAGCCACGTGTACATCCACGACTAATCTCGATGACAGCTCTGTCGTGTATACTCTCTACATGTGGAATGATCTTCCTTGAAGGTGGTTTGACGCTGTTCAAGTCGGTAAGGATGTTCCTCCTTACTAGTGCAGGTGCGAAATCGTATTTTGGTACTATTTTCTTCCCCTGCTGCTGGTAAAACATGGGAACATACATGCCGTCCAACTTCAAAAGTTCTTTCAATCGTTCCTCACGTCTCATACCTTTCGTTTCTTTTATGATTTTGAGCATGTTTCCAAAATTGACTTCACCATCTCCAAGATAAATCACGTCGAATGCCTCTGCGATTGGTTCACAACTGTACATAACTGGTCCACCGCCGATAACGATGGGGACATCATCGTCTCTATCGTAACAACTGATCGGTATCTTTGAAAGTTCCAGCAATTTCAAAACGTTTGTATACGATAACTCATATTCTATCGAAATGCCGAGTACATCCATCTCGTAAATTGGTGTCTTCGTCTCGAGTGTAAAGAGTGGCACACCTTTATCCTCCATTAATTGCACCATATCAGGCCAAGGCAAGAATGTACGTTCTGCATATGCGTAATCTAGTTCATTGGCGAGCCAGTAGAGTATATCCAAACCATAGTGTGACATGCCAACTTCGTACACATCCGGAAATGCCAGAGCCACTCTCAACAAATCTTTACCATCCTTCAATACACTATTGTACTCACCACCGATGTATCTACCTGGTTTACTCACAGTATTGAGATGCTCGGAAAGAAATTTTAGTATGTCATTTCTTGAATTTACCACAGCATTTTACCTCCAGCATATTGATTACTACAAATTACTCCATTTACTCCATTACTCTGTATAGTTGAATGATATCTTTATCTGTGCACTACCGGAGAGATTGAACTCGATCTCCGCATAATCTGCGGCTTGTTTTGTGATCTTTCCACTTGAAACTGTAAGGCCGTTCAAGTTTCTAGCATTGATAACGATTTTGGTTGGACCTTGTCCCTTCAAGTTCAGTTCACCCACAATGTACGTCTTACCACTTGTCTTAGTTGACTTGGTGAGCGTCCAACTGTGGTAGACATCCCAACTCTTTGAGACATACAGATCTCCTTCTTTATTTATATCTGGCATATTTGCCGTTCCCACCGGTACTACGTGACCAGATATATCAGAAAACACGTAGACGCTTCCAGCTGGGAGCTCGTCATTGCACTGAATGTTAACGATGTAATCTGCTGGTTGCCAAGTGTAAGTATACGAATAACCCAGATAAATCGTATTCCAATCTTTACGAACTATCTGAATGTTCTTATTTCTTATATTCATTCCACTCTTCAAGCCTTCCATATCCCCAAGGATAAATATCTTCCTGCCACTACTCGAGACTTCGTCAGCAGCAACGGCCGCCATTTCCATCTTTGTATAGTAAACATTCCTTCCCTCACCAGGTGCGGTGGAGAGTATGACAAACGCCTTATCGACCGGTGAGTTCATTTCAAAGAATTGTTCAAGCTGATTGCCTTTGAGTGTGTAGTATATACTGTAGCTTCCAGGTACTCTAAAGAGCGCACTTGCCTTCTCAGATACTCTCAGTACTTTCTTTGTCTCACCATTTTGTATCAACTTTGCCAAACCAAAAGATGTATTTACGTACGTATCACCACTTTCAGAAACGAGCATGCCATTCTTCAATTGATAATTACCTTCTGGAAGTTGGACAGGCAATAAGTACTTTGAATCAGTACTCTGCGTTTCCAAATACCATTTCTGTGCTGAGATCTGTAAAATGCTCCAACCATTTGGAATCTGTTCACCATCGACCACATCTTTGTACAACAACCCATATGAATCGAACAACACAAGCACATCAGAATTTGAAGTATCAGCGCCAAACAATGTAATGATCGATAACAATAATATTGTAGATAAAACTTTCACCATACGTGCCATGTAAGGCACCTCCTTTGATTTGCTGGTTTACCCTACGATGAGACTTGCTATCAGCAAGACATAACTCAAAACCGTGATCCCTACAAGTGAATATGTGATGATCTTCCAGACCCTTTCTGCCTTGTACGACGTATACACGGGTAATGCACGACCGAGTATCATACCGGTAACCAATCCACCTATGTGTGCTGCATTGTTTATTCCAGAGCCGGGCATGAATCCCAGTACAATGTTGAGTATGATCATGGGCAACAGAGCAGTGCCGGTTAGAGGTTTTACGTAAAATGGTGTATCTTTTCTGAACCCCGCACCGAATAGTGCACCTACAAGACCAAATATAGCACCACTTGCACCAACGGATAGAGAGTCATAATAAAAAAACTGGGTTGCTATATTTCCAACAATACCAGAAAGCAAATAAAAGGACAGAAATTTGTAAGTACCGTAAAGCGCTTCCGTATTTGCTCCGAGTATGTAGAGTGCATACATGTTGAATGCTAAATGTAAAAAGCCACCGTGCATGAACATTGCGGTGATGATCCGGTACCACTGACCTTGCGACACAAGTGGACCGTATTGTGCACCAAAAAGTAGAAACACGATGTCACTTTGGATGAAAAAGCTCTTAACAACGTAGAACAATAAAAGAATCGCCGAGTTAATCAAGATCAAATACAAATAAGCTGGTTGCCTTTTCTGCATATGGTTCCTCCTTGAATTTTATTCTTTCTTACACAATCTAGCAAAGGCTCATTTAACATTATTATACCACAATCAAAAGCAGCAGTGCGCCGAAAAATATTACCAATATTACCACAAGAAACCAAAAAGGCTGGAGAAATTCCCCAGCCCATTCACTCGTATTATCCTTATAAAATTCAATGATATCGAAGAGTAGATGAACGATAAGTCAACCTAACGGATTGTATTTTGCAATTATTTCATCGGTCTTCTTTTCTCTGACCTCATCGACCTTTTGCCACAATTCGCTTATGGCCGCTTTCAGGAGGTCTTTGAACATCTCTTGGTCTTCTAACACATCACTTTCGTATACGATGTCTTTCACTTGCCTATTACAAGTAGCCACTATCTTCATTGCCCCGCCACCTACCTCTACTTCCACTTCTTCTGTGGCAAAGACATCTTCAAGGTTTTTCAATTCTTCTTCCATTTTTGTTTGCAGTCTTTGCAACTCTGCAAAGTTCTTGGGCATACCCGGTGCACCACTTGCCCCGCCCAAGTTCCTACCGCCAAAACTCTTCATCTTCTTCATAAACACTTCCTCCTTCTTATTTACTATCTATCAGCTTGTTCGTAAAGTGCAAAATTATCAGTTTTAAGTATCTTTTGCTTTGGTGTGACCAAGAACACCTCTGCACCATATGTTGGAAATGCAGTACGCGTGAAGAGCCAAGTCTTCTCACCGAGCACAAACGCTGCAGTGGAAAAGACATCCGCTGTAACTGGATCATTACAGATGATCGTAGCACTGATAGCACCACTTGCTGGCAATCCGTTCTTTGGGTCAATTATATGGTGATACCTCACACCGTCTACGATGAAAAATCTTTCGTAATCTCCACTTGTTGCAATCGAACCTTCTTTCAAATACACAATTCCGACATTTTCATCCGGCTGTCCCCTTGGGTCTCTAATACCTACAACCCAGTTTGCTTTGTTGTACTTCGGTCCCAGTATCATTATTTGACCACCTGCTTGGATAAATCCATGACATTTTGCATCGTATTCTTTCGCAATCTGATATCCACGTTTCAACGCGTATCCCTTAAGAATACCACCCAAATCGATCCACGCACCATTGGTATTTATCTTCTTACCTACATAGTCAATCGCTATTTTGGTGTATCCAGAGTTTGAAAGTGCATCCCTTATCTCACTCAGTGTAGGTACGGTGAAATTACCTCCCTCGGCCTCGCGCTGCGTAAATCTGCTAAATCCCCAAAGATCTATAACCCTTCCCAATGCGGGATCAAAAGCACCTTCTGTTTGACGTGCGTATTTCAAGGCCAAATCGACTAACGCAAGCGTTTCATCATCGACTTCAACCCAGTCGTTCGCGTGATTCAATTGATATATGATGCTACCTTCAGAATACGCATCGTATTTTTTCTCCAATCGCTTCATCTCGTTGAAAATTGCCTTTGATACAGTGGAAGGATTGACCTT
>DPXZ01000107.1 GCA_003526765.1 Fervidobacterium sp. | reverse complement strand
GATCTTGCTGACATACATGTAAACGACGCATTTGGTACGGCACATAGAGCGCACGCAAGTAACGTTGGTATTGCCCAGTACATTCCAAGCGTTGCAGGATTTTTGATGGAGAAGGAAATCAAATTCCTTGCAAAGGCAACGCTCAATCCTGACAAGCCATACGTAGTAGTTCTTGGTGGTGCAAAGGTTTCAGACAAAATCGGCGTTATCACAAACCTTCTCAACAAGGCAGACAGAATCATCATCGGCGGAGCTATGATGTTCACATTCTGGAGAGCACTTGGCAAGAAAACAGGTAATTCTCTCGTTGAAGAAGATAAGATCGACCTTGCAAAACAATTGTTAGCCCAGGCAAAAGAAAAGGGTGTAGAACTTGTCATTCCAACAGATGCAGTATGCGCACAGAAAATGGAAGCTGGAGTGGAGAAGAAAGTCTTTACGTGTGATGAAGGTATACCAGAAGGTTGGATGGGACTCGACGTTGGTCCAGCAAGCTTGGAGGTCATCAAGTCGAAACTCGCAGATGCAAAGACAATCGTTTGGAACGGCCCACTCGGTGTATTCGAGATTCCAGATTTTGAAGTAGGTACGAAAGTTGTTGCAGAATGCATAGGTTCACTCACAGAAAAGGGCGTAACAACAGTTGTTGGTGGTGGAGACAGTGCAGCTGCCGTTAGCCAATTTGGTCTTGAAAAGAAATTCAGCCACGTTTCAACCGGTGGCGGTGCATCACTTGAATTCTTGGAAGGAAAAGAATTACCAGGCATAGCCTCAATTGCGGATAAAAAAAAATAAGTGACAGGAGATACATCCTTGCTGGAAATTGGAAGATGAATAAAACACCCTACGAGGCCCAACAATTCGCAAATATGTTGGCTGATTCTCTCGTAGGGTTTACTTATTTTGATACTTACATTGCACCCACATTCGTCGCACTTGATAGAGTTAGAGAGGCAATTAGTTCGAGTAATATCAAGTTAGCGGCGCAAAATATGTATTTCGAAGACAGTGGTGCATTTACAGGTGAGATATCTCCGAAAATGCTAAAAGAACTGAACGTTTCTGCCGTCATCTTGGGTCACAGTGAGAGAAGAAAGATATTCGGCGAGACGGATGAACTGATAAACAAAAAAGTTAAAAAGGCATTGAACGATGGATTTGTACCAATATTCTGCGTTGGTGAGACACTCGAAGAAAGACAGAAAGGGCTCACATTTGCGGTTGTTGAAAAGCAAATCAGAGAAGGATTCTACGGACTATCGAAGGAACAAGCTCAGCAAGTTGTAATCGCATACGAACCTGTCTGGGCAATAGGAACAGGTGTCGTTGCAACGCCACAGCAAGCTCAACAAGTACATGAATTCATAAGGCAGCTCATTGCTAAGATGTACGATGAAGAGACTACAAATAGAATCAGGATACTCTACGGTGGTAGCGTTACGCCCGAGAACTTCTTTGGACTATTCATTAAGAAAGACATAGATGGTGCACTTGTCGGTGGTGCAAGTTTGAAGGAGAGCTTCGTGCAATTAGCAAAGATAATGGATAAGATAATAACTAAGTAACTCCTGAAAGACCAATAAAGAATAGAACAAAACAATCAGCTGGCTATTCGAAGACGCAATTTCGGTAGTCAGCTGATTTTTATTATGCAAAAGAAATCAACTCTGATTGGAATGGAGATACGATCTAACCAATCTTTTTCAAAGACATTTAATATGATCTAATGCGCTATCTTGAATTTTTCTATATTGTATGGTATAATCTTTGAGGTTATATAAGGCTTTTGCGAGATTGTGAAATTTTAGAAGTAGAACATGAGGAGAGGTGGCCGAGGGGTCGAAGGCACACGCCTGGAGAGCGTGCGGTGGCCACAATCCACCCGTGGGTTCAAATCCCACCCTCTCCGCCAGAGAAGAAGAAATTTTTGACCGGGACTTTAGTCCCGGTCTTTCGATTATTTTTTCAATGTCTCATCTATTTTTGTGACAGTTCGGAATTTCGAAGGTGTGGAAGGAGTGATTTGAATGAGTCGATTAGATCCAAAGAAAATTGCTGAAATGGTGCGCTCTATCGCACAACCTATCGTTGAAAGGATGGGGCTTGAGATATTTGACGTAAAGTACAGAATACAGTCTGGAAGATGGACTTTGACAGTGATAATCGATAAACTGAACGACTACGTTAGTACAAGAGATTGTGAGATGGTGTCACATGAGCTTGAACAGCGGCTTGATGGTGAGGACATTATTCCAGGTAGTTATTTTCTCGAAGTGTCCTCACCGGGAATGGATAGACCTCTGCGGAATATTGCAGAATTTTCGAGGTTTGTCGGTGAATATGCTAAGGTGAAAACAGATAAGACCTATAGGGGACATATAAAGAGTGTGAATGTTGAAAAGCAAGAGATAATACTAGATGTGGATGGGAAAGATGTTCTGATAAAATATGAAGATGTGAAATCTGCAAACCTTGAGGTTGAATTTTAGGGAATTGATAAAACGTATCTAATGAAATGAAAATACTTGAGAGAGCGGATAGAGGAGGTATGTGTTTATGAACAGTCCAATGTTATTGGAAGCACTTAGAGAATTGGAAAGAGAAAAGGGTATCAGTGTGGAGGAGTCTATAGACATTCTGGAAAAGGCGTTGATGAGTGCTTACAAGAACAAGACGGGAGAAAGAAACGTCGAGATTGTGATAAATAAACTGTCTGGTGAGATAGAAGCTTACCAGATGTTGGAAGTTGTCGATAACGTCGAAAATGAAAGTTTGCAGATCTCTTTAGAGGACGCACTCAAAATCAAACCAGACGCAAATATAGGCGATATCATCAAGAAAAAGATGAATGTAAAGAAATTGGGAAGATTTGCTGTTCAAGTTGCGAAGCAGGTACTTATTCAGAAGATCAGAGAGATAGAAAAAGAAAAGCAGTACGAAAGGTATTCGGATCTTGTGAAGAGAGTGGTTACAGCTGAAGTGTTGAGGGTAACTCCTGAATTTCTGGATATAAGGATTGGAAAGTTGGAAACACATTTGCCAAATAAAGAATGGATTCCTGGCGAGACTTTTGAGCAATCTGATCTCATAAAGGTATACGTGAGGGATGTTAAGAGAGATAAAAAGGGTCCGAAGATAATTGTCAGCCGAATAGACCCAGAATTTGTCCTTGGGCTGTTGGAACTTGAGGTGCCAGAGATAGAGAATGGTATAATTGAAGTAGTTAAGGTTGTCCGAGAACCTGGTATACGTACAAAGATGGCCGTTATCTCGCATGATCCAAAAATTGACCCTGTGGGTTCTTGCATTGGACATGAAGGTTCAAGAATTGCATCGGTTCTGAAAGAGTTGAGGGGCGAAAAACTTGATGTAATAAAGTGGTCGGATGACCCAAAGGAATTGATTGCAAACGCACTACTCCCAGCATCTGTTGTCGATGTCGAAATTCTTGATTACGAGGCAAGGGCATCACGAGTGCTGGTATCACCAAACCAACTTTCTTTAGCAATAGGTAAGGCTGGACAAAATGCTAGACTTGCAGCAAAATTGACTGGTTGGAAGATAGATATTAAACCTGTGATGAATGGTTGAGTAAGGCATAGGTGAATAATCCGAGGAGCGATAATATGCATGTTGATAATCTAAAGAAAGAACTTAAAGAAAAGCAGTATAGGATGACTCCACAAAGAGAGCAAGTGTTGAAGGTGTTCTTGGAAACGAATAGTGAGCATCTTGGAGCAGAAGAGGTTTATAGGTATCTGCTGAATAAAAGAACCAATGTCAGTAAAGCAACTGTCTATAGGACCATCGATTTGCTTGTTGAACTGGGGTTTTTGAGAAAGTTGCAGTTCGATGAGGGTGTTTATAGATACGAGCTTGTTGATAAGGATAGCAAGCATTCACACTTTATCTGTAATTCGTGTGGAAAGATATATGAGTTGAAGGACGAACTTTCAGCGGAAAAGGTTTTACACGAGTATATTCTGAAGCTTGAGAAATTGGGCTACAAGATAGATGAAGTTGATCTAAAATTTAGAGGAATCTGTCCAAAGTGTGCTAAGAAAGCAAGAGGAATTGTTCGGTGATGTTGGCATTGATTAATTTATATAGTTCGGTTGACATTGTCAATCCATCGAATGATGACAAGATGGTAATATCAGATTACGGCTGTTGTTTTCTCATCGTTTGATTTCTCATATTCTGACCACATAAGGTAAATTGCGAATGTTGTTGCAAATGCAAGGGAGATTACGAAGTGATTGGGCAGTGACGGTAGCTGTGCAAAGATATGGGCTATGAATTTTGTAAACCACGAAAATGGTTGTAGGCCATAGAGGATGAGAGAAGCCAGAAAATTGATTTTAATTGTGTAGAAAATGTATGCCACAGTTAATCCAAACATTACGATCTCAACCGGGAAGCTGACGAGTATTGTCGCAATGATTGAAAATGGATTTACCGTTCCAATTAATGCAACAAATGGGGAGCTGCCAAGGAATCCCCCTATGTTGGCAGTTAGGTTGTTTGTAGACACGAAGACACCAAGCGTTGCAAAAAATGTCATGTAGAATGACAGCGACAAGGCAACTCCAGGCTCTGAAATCACCATGGCTATACCAACTAATGAGACTAAGTTTATTGGGTCTATCTTTATGTCTAACAACTTCAATAGTGTCGATAGATATATCATCAGTAGCGCACGCATGGATGGCACGTTCATCCCAGAACCGATGACGAATACTGTTGGGAAGATTAGGGCTATCAACATCTTTGGTATCTTTCTGTATGTGAATAGTCCAATCAAAGATAGAGAGAAGATGTAAAGTAAGCTTACATGCATTCCTGAAACGCAAAATATGTGGTACAATCCACTCTTGACGAATTCGTCATCACGTGCGGATTTGCCGAAGAGGTTTTGATAAAATGGGTCAATGTCATTTGCAAATGTTCTGAATGAATCGAATTGTAGATATGTTTTATTTGATAGTGAGGAGTAATTTGTTGTTGTCGCGTAAAACGTTGGTTTAAGATAATATCGTGGATATGTTGTCGTTTTTCTCAATTCACCTTTGGCATACACTATTGTACCGAGCGGCTCTTCTGAGTAGACGTTTATGTCAAAGTCAAGTCCATTCCACTTCTTTCCGTCGAAGTAGGATAGTTTGAGTACGGAACTGCCCGAGTTAACGGCTTTGACACTGCCAACGAATTCTGTGTCTTTTAGCTCGACTGTTGGAACGGTTAATATGTTTGCTAACAAGAAAAAGAATACAAAAAGAGCTACCCTCGGACGTTTGTAGAATAATATCGGAATGAGCAATAATAAAGGTGGGAACTTGAAATAAGTTCCCACCAGTGCTCCCAAAATACAACTGCCAAAGTAGAAGAAAGATAGATAAGATAAAGAACCCAACCTTCAGAACACCCCCGAAAAATTCAATAAAAACTGGCAAAGAGCTTTAATTCAATTTTAGGCACCGAATTTTTCAAATCTTCCAGCATACGCAAGTATTAAGTTCATAACGTCCGTTGCTTCAATAGTGCCCCAAGTTCCTCTTGCACACTCAAATTCATTGAATCCCTTTGAAAGCCCTTTTCTCGTATTCTTGGCGTAGAACATAGCCGGTACTGGATGGAACGAGTGGCCCTTCATTGCACATGGTGTAGAGTGATCACCTGTGACGACTAATACATCGGGATTGAGTGCCAAGATTTCCGGTATCACTTTGTCTACATTCTCAATAACATGAACTTTCTCCGCAAAGTTTCCATCTTCTCCGTATGAATCTGTCTTTTTCACATGTACGAAGAAGAAGTCATAGTTGTTCCATTCTTTCTTAAGTGTCTCTATCTCATCTTCTATTGTCTGTCCTGTTGGGATAATTGTCATTCCAACAAGTTTTGCAAGACCTTTGTACATCGGGTATACTGCTATTGCGCCCGCTTTGAATTTGTAGATCTCTGGGAATTGTGGAAGTTTCGGATATTTTGAAAACCCACGTACGAGTGCGAAGTTCATCTTTGGTTGATCCTTCAGGACTTCTCTAATTCTGTTGATCAGTTTGTTGACTATTCGTGCAGTCTTTTCTGCTTCAGGTGATAGCGGTGCAGTGTACTTTATCGGTTTTCCCTCTTTTTGTGGGTCAGCATCTTCTATCTTATCGGACAGACCTTCACCCGTCAGTTTGAGGACAAATCTGTGCTCTTTCCCAGGATAAAATGTTACTTTGACATCTTCTATTTCTTTGATGTTTGCATTCAATATTGCAACGGTCTTTTCGCTTTCTTCAGTTGCCGGTCTTCCGGCTCTTCTATCGACTATTATGTCACCATCTATCGTTGCAAAATTGCCTCTCGCAACGACATCTAATTCTCCAACTTCTATATCCTCACCGAGTGCTTCGAGTATGCCTCGACCAATTTGGTACTTGATAGGATCATAACCAAATAGACCAAGGTGTCCCGGCCCACTACCCGGTGTTACACCACGAATAACGGGTACTGTCTGCGCAAGGTCACTTAACGTTGCGAGTCTGTCCATGTTTGGCGTGTTCGCTTTTGCAAGAGGTGTTAAACCTTCTTCGTTTGGTAAATCTCCAACACCATCCATGACGAGAAGAACGATCTTTGAACCATTAGGCGATATCAATTCATTTACAAACGTTTGTTTGTCAAATTCTACCATATAACTTACCTCCTTCTTTCAACTATTTTGCTTTAACTTGCTTTTTACAGTCCTATGAAGAGTACAAAGGCGTGTAAAATGTGGAACTTGAATTTTCAAAGTGATAAAATTCACATCACTACATATCGATTATAACACTTTCTTATCATATTTTCCACAAACCATTCTCCATTATCAGCGTCTCTTCGCCATTCTTAATGCCGTAAACGTTCATATGTGCATTTCCGACCATGAAGTCTACGTGCGTAAGGCTCATGTTGATACCAGCCTTCTCTACGTCCCCATCAAAATCTTCTATGCACGTTGGATAAGCCCTACCAAGCGCAAAATGCGATGCCGCATTCTCGTCGTAAAGTGTGTTGTAGAAGATTTTACCCAATTTGTAGATGGGTGACGTGATGTCAACGAGTGCTACCTCACCTATGTAAGATGCACCTTCATCTGTATCGATAAGTTCTTTCAGTATATTCTTACCAGTCTTTGCATCGAAATCTGCAACTTTTCCATCCTTAAATTCCAACCAGAATTCATCTATTATGTTGCCTTGGTAGACAAGTGGCATACTGCTCGATACTCTACCGTTTATACCGTACTTGTAAGGTGCCGTAAACACTTCTTCCGTTGGTATGTTTGGTAAGAATGGTATACCATTTACGTCATTTTCCATACCACTTATCCATAGATGCTTGCTAGGTAGTTGAACTGTAAGTTCTGTGCCTGGCCCTTCGTATCTGATCGCATCAAAGTGTGCTCGATTCAAAAATTCTTTTCTGACTTTCAAATTTTCAACGTGCTTAATGAGTGAATCATAGCCATCCTCATCGATACGTGCCATGTATAGGATATCTTTCCAAAGTTGATCCACATCTGTTGTATTGTAAACTTTTTGCGCCCATTCAGGGTTTGGTACCCCAGCAACGCACCATCTGTTCTTGTTCATCATCGTTAGTTCCATGACATCTTTGAAGGCTAGTTGACGTGCCTTTGTGTATGCACCGATACGAGAGGATGGAACATCAGATAAGAGATCTCCATACGAACCGACAAGTGAGATCGTCGCAGCACCCGCATTGAGAAAGCTCTTAGGCATCTCCACTTCCCAATTGTAGATATTTGTTATGACTTCTTCTGGTGCCTTGAGTAACTTTTGGCGTTGTACGTATGAATCGCCCCAAACGACTAGTACCTCACTTGCTCCAAAATCATAGGCCTCTTCTACAAAGAGTCTGACGAAGTCTTTGTGATCCACAGAGGCATTCACTGTCAGTTTTTGACCATTTTGCAAGTTTACTCCAAATTTTAGTATTGCCTTTGAATAGTTTCTTAAGCGTTTCTCCAAAGAATTATCCATTTCAACGTGTACTCCTCTCTCAATTTCGCATTATTCTACCTGGAATAGCGATAGTACGAGACCAACGATGATTGAAAAGAAACCAACATCAAATGCGTAAGGTGTCATCGCTACAAGAAAAGTTACCAAAGACAAAGTATAGAATTTTAATAAGTTACCGAACAACCTTCCGAGGTTCCGCTCTATCGTAAACCTTGCATATTCCCTATGACTGACTCCAAGCGATAGAACAAGTAATCTGAATCTCTTGTCTACCGAATAAATACCTACAAGCAGTTTATACAGTTGGTAAGTAAAAGACAAAATGCCTATTAGTAGAAATAGTGCTAACAAATTGTCTAAGAAGAACCACACCAAAATTAGAATACCAGCCATCATCATTTCGTTGAATAAAAACAATGGTTGGTATCTGATTTGCGAACGTCTTGAAATGATTTCAAGGGCAACGAATAAAGATGCAAGACTTCCAACTAAAGAAGCAATCAAAGAACCAAAAAGTATATGCAAAAATGCTTGAATCATTATCTCATTCCATCCTCCGAGTTACCCTTTTCTTTGAACATTTCTGCCATTGCACCAACGGTTCCTAAAATAGCTGAAGTTTCCAATGGTATGAATACCTTTGTTGCTTGGCCATTTGCGATGTCTCTGAGTGCCTCGAGATATTTTATGGCTATTAAGTCGTTTGTTGGGTTCCCTTCGTGTATTGACTTAAATACGTTGATTATGGCAGCTGCTTGACCTTCAGCCTCAGCGATTACTTTATACTTATTTGCATCTGCTACCAATTTTATCGCCTGAGCCTCACCTTCCGCTCTCAATATTGCGGATTGCCTTTCGCCTTCGGCTTTCGTTATTTCAGACTGTCTTATACCTTCAGCTTCCAGTATTGCGGCACGCTTTGTCCTTTCTGCCTTCATTTGTTTACTCATTGCTTCCATAATGTCTTTTGGTGGATCTATCTTCTTTATCTCGACTCTTGTGATTCTGATACCCCATTTGTCGGTTGCTTCGTCAAGCACTGTGCGGAGTTTTGTATTTATGTTCTCTCGCGAAGTAAGTGTTTGGTCAAGTTCCAGCTCACCTATGACGTTTCTTAAGTTCGTTTGTGCGAGTTTTATCGTTGCAAATTCGAAGTTACTTACATTGTATACAGACTTGAATGCATCTGTAATTTCGTAGTATATAACTGCATCGACTACAACAACAACGTTATCTTTCGTGATAACCTCTTGAGGTGGAACATCGATAACGTGTTCCCTCATATCTACTTTGATCATGTGATCAAAGAATGGTATGATGAAGTGTAAACCTGATCTTACTTCTTTCTTGAACTCACCCAATCTTTCTATCAAACCTCTTTCAAACGGACGTACGATCCTAATTCCGGTTGCAGCAATTATTAGAAGTAAAATGGCTATGGCAATTAAGACTATGTACATATAGAGCCCTCCCTTCAAGCTAAATTAACTATTACCTAACATTTATCTAACATTATATAGCAACAATACTAACAATTAAGCCAAGGATTGCAGCTCAACTGATCTAGTCTTGTGGCTGAGAATCAGTTTCATCATCTTCGTTCCTTTCGTCCTTGTCGATACCTTTATCTTCATCGCTGTTCGAATCTACAAACGGCTTTTCAGCTTGCTCATTCTCATTCTTCTTCTGTTTTTCAATTTGTCTTATGACAACATGTGCGCCTTCGACTTTTTCTATTACAGCCAATTCTCCCTTTTCAAACGTAATGTTGTCATCAAACGAAACTGCTCTCCACATATCACCATTCACCTTAACAACACCCGCAGTACCTGCTTTGTTGTCCACTCTTTCGATGACTAAAGCTTCTTTACCCACAATATCATCAACATTTATGCTGCGTATCTGCTCGCCGGAAAGTTTCTTTGCAAGCCTTCTTGTGGAAAGCACTAATATTGCTGACACGATGACGAATGTGAGTAATTCAAGGAGCGTATTTTCATGAAAGTACGCCACAACGGCTGCAGCCAAACTGCCGAGTCCAAACCAAAAGATGAAAAACGTCGGTGTCAATATCTCGATGACCATCAGTATTACTCCAAAAACTATCCAAAAAGCGACAGGTGTAAACACCCTGCTCCCCCCCAAAAGTACGCATTGTTTTGCTAATGAAACGGTCACAATTGTTAAATCATTTACGTTCTTATCCCGTACACATTAGTCATAAAATCGATGAACTTTTCCGTCAATTGTGGATCGAAAAATTTGCCTGAGAGCGCTTTGATTTCATTAAGTGCTTGAGACGGAGTCTTTATTTCAGAATCCCAATCGGCTGAGACGAAGTTTGTTACTTCATCGTAGTAGTCAATTATGGCCATGATCCTTGCATAGAATGGAATCTCTTCGCCTTTCAATCCTTCCGGAAAACCTTTGCCATCCCATCTTTCATGGTGATTCCTAGCAGTCGGGATATACTGCCAGAGTGATTCGTTTATCGAAAGATAGATCGCTCCCATAGTTGGATGATCTTGATAGTGTAATTCCAAAGTTCGCAATCTCGTTGGTGAATACAACATGAGTTGTTCAATGGCAATTTTACCAACGTCGTGCAGCAGTGCATGGTTTCTTAACTCAACCGCTTGTTCATCACTCCATCCGAGGAAACGGGCAAATTCTTCAGCCATTTTTGCGACCCTCTGCGAGTGTGAGAAACCATTTTTGTCCTCGACTTCTGTTAATATGATGATGTTGACGAATAAAGACCTCAACAATTCTTCGATCTCTTTTGCATGCGGTGTCATCAATCCGGCCTTTTTGGCATAGTATTGAAGTATTGTAGCATAATCGTCTTCGTTGTCTTCGAATTGTGCAACAACGCGCCCATCTTGCTTAACTATTATCTTGTTATCTTCCTCAAATATACAGACCTTTTGATCATTATTTTCACAAACTGGATCAACATTGAAGGCGTCTTTGAACATTTTCACAAACCTTTCCGGTAACAATGAATTCACCTGCTTTCTTCCGTTACCCCTTTCCCAGATACCCCCAACAAATTATTCCAAGCTTGATTTAATTGAGCGCATAGATATCTCATTCTTGATCTTTTGAATGAATTGATCAAGTTGGATTCCTTGGATATCCTTCCCCTCACGTGTCCTGACAGAAATCAGTGACTGTTCAGACTCTTTCTCACCAACAATTATCATGTATGGTACTTTCTTCATCTGATTTTCTCTTATCCTGTAACCAAGCGTTTCATTCTTGTCATCCACTTCTACCCTTATGCCTTCAGCATCCAATTTTGATGCAATTTGTCTTGCATAGTCTATGAATTTTTCAGACACTGGTAACACGGCAGCTTGAACAGGTGCAAGCCAAGTTGGAAACGCTCCAGCAAAGTGCTCGATGAGTATACCAAAAAACCTCTCTATGGAGCCATAAAGTGCCCTGTGAATCATCACTGGGCGGCGCTCACTGCCATCAGAATCTTTGTACGTGAGTTCAAATCTTTCCGGCATCTGGAAGTCCATCTGCACAGTTGCACATTGCCATTCTCTGCCCAATACGTCCCTAACGTGGAAATCTATCTTAGGCCCATAGAATGCGCCCTCACCTTCAGCAATTTCGTACGGGACGTTCATTTTTTCAAGCGCATTCTTCAACGCTTCAGTTGCCTTTGCCCACGTTGCTTCATCCCCCATGTGGTCTTCCGGCATTGTACTCAGTGTGGCTCTGTACGAAAAGCCGAAAACACCGTACAATTCGTTGATGAATCTAACTATATCCGATACTTCATCGACCATTTGGTCTTCTCTACAGAATATGTGCGCATCATCTTGAGTAAATGTCCTTACTCTCAAAAGGCCGTGCAGTACACCACCACGTTCGTATCTGTGGACTCTACCAAATTCGAACAACCTCATTGGCAGTTCTCTGTAGGAAACCGGCTTGTTTTTGTATATCAATATGTGCCCTGGACAATTCATTGGTTTAACTGCGTAGGTTACATCTTCTTTTTCTGTGAAATACATGTTGTTTTTGTAGTGGTCCCAATGTCCACTCTGCCTCCATAGCTTTTCATGCATGATGAGCGGTGTGCCAACTTCCGTATAACCGTATTTTTTGTGCAATTCTCTAGATAGTGTCATGAGCTGATTTAACACTGTCATACCGTACGGTAGGAAGATCGGCATTCCTGCAGCTACATCGGTATTTATGAAAAACAGTTCTAGCTGCGGGCCAAGTTTTCTATGGTCTCTCTTTTTTGCTTCTTCGATCATCTTAAGATATTCATCGAGTTCTTCCTTCTTAGCAAAGGCAGTACCATATATCCTTTGCAACATCGGATTTTTCTCGTTACCTCGCCAATAGGCACCGGAAACCGAGAGAAGCTTGAAATATTTCACTTTGCCTGTACTGGGTAGATGCGGCCCACGGCAGAGGTCCACAAAATCACCTTGCTTGTAGAAGCTCACCTTTTCATCAGGTATATCTTCGATGAGTTCTACTTTGTAAACCTGTCCTCTTTGTTTCATGAATTCAATAGCTTCCGCTTTCTTCATTTCAAATCGTTCGATCTTGTAATCTTCCTTTATGATGTTCTTCATTTCTTCTTCTATTTTTGGCAAGTCTTCTTCCGCTATCTTTACACCTTCTATATCAAAGTCATAGTAGAATCCATTTTCGATGGTAGGCCCAATGCCAAATTTTACCTTATCTGCACCGTATACTCTCATAACAGCTTGTGCCATTATGTGTGACATTGTGTGCCTGTATATATCAACAGCTTCTGGATCAGTGAGTTTGATGATCTTCAACTCACAATCGAAATCTATGGGTCTCTCAAGGTCCCACAGTTGATTGTTGACGATCGCTCCTGCAGCGTTTCTGTACAATCCTTCCGATATCTCTTTTGCGATCTGTCCGGGTGTAACTGCACTATCGTATTCTTTGATGTTCCCATCAGGTAATTTGATTTTCATGTTCTCAGACACCTCCAAGTTCGAGTTTTTTATATATGTATATGAATAATAAAGTATCAACTACAAAACCGTACACCAATGACAGCGGATTGTCGTAGTAAAATGGCACGAGAAAAATGATCATTTGAACTAGCGAAGCACTCCAGCCATAATAGAAATTATCTCTGTACAATTCTATCACAATTATTGCAAAGGTAATAATAATCCAAAGTATGTTTATCTGCCTCAATGCAAAACTTTGATATAACAGCGAAAATAGGATAAGCCTTGCAATCTTTATTTTCTTATCATCGGTTGATACTGATTCGAGAAAGAAATATAATGGAGTAAGGCAGTAGTATTCTCTGAACACGTTATCTACAAATATGGAGCTAATCGATGTTACCCAAACGGCAAATGGCATTCAGCATCACCTTTGACCGTTCATAGTCCTATTTCGTTTGCTATCTGCTTCATTGCCTCAAGCGCGAGCGCGTAGAACTCTTCAAGAGACAAACCTATGGATTCACAAGACTGCATTTGTTCTCTGTTGGCACCTCTTGCAAATCCTTTTTCCTTGAATCTCTTCTTGAGAAATTCTACATCAACAGCATCGAGTTTCTTCTCTGATTTTATAAGGGCAGCCGCAACGATGAACCCGCTTGTTGGATCTACCGCATATAATGCCTTTTCCATTCTCGTTTCTGGTGTCTTTTTTTCGCAATGTGCCAATATTGCATTCTTTATGTCATCACTCACACTATTTCCTAACATTTCAACACTCTTTATCCCGTGCATTTCAGGATTGTCTTTCGTGTATTCGTAATCTAAATCGTGCAACAAACCCGCGAGTCCCCAAACTTCTTCATCTTCACCAAAATGGCGTGCCAATCTTCTCATTATTGCCTCACAAGCCAAACAATGATTAACCAAATTTCTATTCGAGATGTGTTTTTTTACAAGGTCTAAAGCTTCTTCCCTCGTCAAGATGAGCACCTCCCTAAAATAATGACTTTCTTACTTATTTAGTA
>DPXZ01000036.1 GCA_003526765.1 Fervidobacterium sp. | reverse complement strand
CAACTTCTTGCTTCAGTCGTACCTTCTTTGAAAAAGATGCTCCAAGAGGGCGAAGAAGGCAGAAAGAAGTATCAAAGATACACAAAGTATTTGACGATAGGACTTGCAGCACTACAGTCATTCGTAGTCTCCTTTGGATTGTCACAGTCTTATCAGGGAATCATAGCGATCAATGCGTGGCTATTTGCAATTGTTTCAACAATTACGTTGGTTGCAGGTACGATGTTCCTACTGTGGATTGGTGATAGGATCACAGAAAGAGGTATCGGAAATGGTATCAGTATAATGATATTTGCAGGTATAGTCTCCAGATACCCATCATACTTGAGATACGCCGTTTTAGGGAACCTCAACATACTCCAATGGATATTCGTAGCTGCAGTTGGAATGTTCATGGTCATTGCAATAATTTACGTTCAGCAAGCTGAGAGAAGAATAAAGGTAGAATATGCAACGAGAATGGTTGGAAGAAGAGTGTACGGTGGCACGAGCACATACTTACCAATCAAAGTCAACCACTCCGGTGTTATCCCTATAATCTTCGCATGGGCGATCATCAGTATACCTGAAGCGATAGCTCAGATAACGCAGGCTGAGTGGGCAGTCAAAGCATTCAACACGAACAGTCCGTGGATGATAACTCTGTATGCCGTTATGATCTTCTTCTTCACCTACTTCTACAGCGTTGTTGTCATTGATCCAAAAGACATGGCGGACAACATAAAGAGATACGGTGGATTCATACCAGGCATCAGGGCAGGTAAACCGACGGAAGATTACATAACATTCGTCGTAAACAGAGTAACGTTCCTTGGAGCCATATTCCTCGTAGGTATATCGCTGCTTCCATACTTGATTCAAGGCGTTACAGGTGCAAACCTTGGTATCGGTGGTACAAGTGCACTTATCGCCGTTGGTGTTGCACTCGATGTGGCACAGCAATTGGAAGCGCACCTCATAATGAGAAACTACGAAGGATTTGTCAAAAAGGGTAAGATATCTGGAAGAAGATAATATCAAACAACTGCCATATAGAGCATCGTAAAAGAAGTGCAGAGGATTAAAAGAAGGTGACAACGTGAACCTCATATTCTTAGGACCTCCGGGTGCAGGAAAAGGCACATACGCAAAACGAGTAATAGAGAAATACAACATTCCACACATATCAACAGGTGACATATTCAGAGAAGCCATAGCAAACAAAACTGAACTTGGTAAGCAAGTAGAGAGCATAGTCAAATCGGGCAACTTAGTCCCAGACGAACTCACGAACGCACTCGTTGAAGAGAGACTCCAGAAACAAGATTGCGAGAATGGATTCATACTTGACGGATACCCACGCACACTCAACCAAGCGCAAGCGCTCGATGCGATGCTTCAAAAGATGCATCGAACACTCGATGGGGCCATCTACTTTGAAGTAGACGAAGAAACCGTCGTAAACAGAATCTCAACGAGACGCACCTGCTCAAATTGTGGAAAGGTATACAACATCATCACACTACCGCCAAAAGTAGAAGGTGTATGTGACGATTGCGGAGGCAAACTCATCCAACGAGATGACGACAAAGAAGAGATCGTGAGAAGCAGGTACGAAGTGTACATAAAGAACACATCTCCGTTAATCGAATATTATAGAAATCAAAACAAACTTTTTACCTTAGACGGTACAAAAGGTGTAGAAGAAGTCATGAAATTGTTGTTTAATATATTGGGTGGCATAGAGAAAAAATGATAAGGCTGAAGACAAAAGAAGAAATAGAAAAAATGAAAATTGCAGGGCGCGTCGTCGCAATGATACTCCAAGAAGCGAAAGAGTACATGAAAATTGGAGCAAATGCTCTTGATGTAGAATTATTAGCAGAAAAGATACTGAACGAAAATGGATGCAAACCCGCATTCAAAGGATACGGCGGATACCCATACATAACGAACATATCGGTCAACGAAGAAGTCATACACGGTTTTCCGCTCAAGAAAAAGGTCTTTAAAAACGGTGACATCGTTTCAATAGATGTTGGTGCCATCTATCAAGGTTACTACGGCGATGGAGCTTACACGTACATAGTTGGCGAGACAGACGAGATT
The DNA here is from genome assembly GCA_003526765.1 of Fervidobacterium sp. Classification (GTDB taxonomy): domain Bacteria; phylum Thermotogota; class Thermotogae; order Thermotogales; family Fervidobacteriaceae; genus Fervidobacterium. Next base: position 493 of record DPXZ01000036.1, on the reverse strand, counting down.
GGTAGAAAGCTCGTAGCGACCACACAAGAAGCCTTGATGCAAGCGATCAAGATAATAAAACCGGGCATAAAACTTGGAGACATATCGCACGCAGTGCAGCAGTACGTCGAAGAGCGAGGATTCGGAGTAGTCAGGGAATTTGTAGGTCACGGAGTAGGAAGAGAATTACACGAAGACCCACAAGTACCAAACTACGGCAGACCTGGTACAGGCGTTACACTAAGAAAGGGAATGACAATTGCAATAGAACCCATGGTTACTGAAGGCGGCTGGCACGTAGAAATACTGGAAGACGGTTGGACAGTTGTAACTGAAGATAGAAAAAGGGCTGCACACTTTGAACACAGCGTTGCGGTCACAGAAGACGGCTATGAAATACTGACGGTACTCAACGAGCAACGTGTGTAGGATTCGCAAGGGTCTGCGAGGTGATTTTTCTGAAAAACAAGGAAGACATCATAAGAATGGAAGGAAACATAATTGAAGCATTACC